>JAYUZN010000825.1:0-14943 GCA_043751755.1 Bacteroidota bacterium
AAAAACCCCCATATTCGCCGCTTGATGCGTGATGCCACCGAGTCCTACGTCCACAAATTGGGATTCAAGCCCATTGTTACGGGCATCATTTTCAAAGAAATTGACAGTAATATGACAATGATTGCAATTAAATCTGCCACTCATAAACAAGGCTTTTCCGTCTTTTTCGATAGGCGAAAAATGCGCAAAATCATCTTCAAGTCCTGCATCATATTTGCTGTTATATGAGGTAATGCTTCGTACAAATTGCGCCAAAGCCTTCGCAATTTTCTGGCTGGTAATTTCGGTATTTCCAAAAGCAGCCCCAAATAACGCTGGATAATAGGCGGTATTTTGTATTTTTTGGACTAAATCAGGCAATGTCATGCCCATTTCTATTTCATTTTGAATCGGCATCAGGACTTGTTGCTCCAAAGTAGGCGCACGTTGGTCCCAAAAAAAGCTGCGATGAAACTGCATATTAAAGAGTGCCATCGCTTGCCTATGCGTTACTTCGCCTGCAAAGCCCTTGCTAAATTGATGCGGGTCGCTAAAAGCCTTTGCTTGAAGGTGGCAGGAAGCGCAAGCAATCGTATTGTTAAAGGATAGTTTTTTGTCATAAAATAAAACCCTTCCCAAAGTTGCTCCTTCGTTTGTGGTTTTATTATCGGCAGGAATCCCATTAAAAAAATTGAGGGGAGGCGTATTGAAACCTGCGGGAAAATGGGGCGTATAGTCAAATACAGATTGGGGCAAAATGGGGGTCTCCGATTCTACAGGCTCGATGATGGTAGCGATTTTCTTGCCACAAGCTATGACAAAGAGAGAGATAGTTATGAGAATAAAATATTTTTTCATGGAAATAAATATAAGGAACAAAAATTAAATAACTTGCTATTTTTCTCACCACTAAGGCACGAAGAAACATGAAGCAATATCGTAAAAGAAGACCTCTAAGCTACCCTTTTTCTTTCTTAGTTTCCTTTGTGCCTTAGTGGTAAAATATAAGGTTATTCTTTGCGTGTTCCTAATCAAAATGATGAATAGGCGAAGGTACTATTTTTATTTGGAATAAGGGATATTTTCGACAACTTTGAATAAATTGTTGCGAAATAAGTCCTAAACTATTATTGGTAACTAAGGAAACCATGTAACAAAATGACATAATAAATGCCTTTTTTATTACAATTTGTTTGTTTTTTGGGTGTTTTTATAGAAAAAACTGTGTAATGAAAGCCTGTTTTTTGGTAAGAAGCTAATTTATTATCCCCTATTTTAGTATCGTAAATCAAATTACGCATTCATTATTTGTCCGTTATTTCTCATACGCAGACGCAACCCATTTAATAAGTAATTTCGTTTTATACAAATCTATTTCATTATCATCATTTTATACATTACGATTATGGCATTTTTATTTTATCTTTTATCTTTGTTATTTGGCATAGAAGCTCAATCTGCCCCACCACAAACAGAAAAACGAGCTGTTGCACAAACTACGGTTGCTGCCCAAAATTCATCTGCTCAACAAGAACGCAGAACAGGTGGCGGCGGAACAGACAGATCTGGGGGACATGGTCCCATTATTGTTGTCGAAGATACACATTTTAAAATGGGCGAATAAAAAGGGGGGAAATTTTCCTATATAAAGGCTGCTAAAACCCCTTTAATTTCGTTACTTTGTGTAGAAAATGACAAAAAACACATATTTTTTTTGTCAATTCTAAATTTCTCCCTAATTTCGGCGGAGATTATATACCTATATACTCATTTTCAATTTATTTAATTTTTAAAAAGCGTATGAGAAAATTATTCACCATTGCTACGACTTTGTTAGTCGCTTCGGTGGGAATGGCACAAACACAAAAAACAGTGCGTATCGTCAATCGTCCTGTACAAAATGTGTCTGCACTTCCTCGTTTTGTTGAAGAGCCAAATGCTCCACTTATGTTACGTCAAGGAACGGGCTTAGTATCTACTATTCCTCCCGTCCATACAGACCAAGTAACATCTCAAAAAATCGGGTCTTCTTCCAACTATTTTGGCTATTCTAACAATGGTCAAAAACAAAGTTACATAATGAATGACCTCAACTCGGTGGCATTCACGTTCCGTAACAATCCTACAGCATCAGGTGCTGGTAATTCTGGACACCTTCGTTACAATATCTCCAGTAACAAAGGCGTAACTTGGGCTGTACCTACAACGGGTGCGGGTATTGGAAATATCAATCCTACCCAATCCAAATTGTCGCGTTATCCCAACTGTGTATTGTTTACTGACCCTGCTGTGGGCGGTTCTACTGCAAATGCACGTCTTGGCGAAATGTCAGCTGCCCTCAACTCCTCTGGAAGTGGCTGGGAAGGCTATGTGCAAATGGTCGTAGAACCCAATATTTTTACGAATATTACTACCCCCATTGTTATCCAAGAAAATTATGCATTGTTGGAAGGTCCCGTATTTATTCAACATATGACCGAGCGTGTACCGGGCGAATTTTGGGCTACAGCTTATAGTGATGTGACTACAAATGATACCATGTATGTATTGAAAGGTACATACAGTGCTGCTAATCAAGCGATTACATGGACGTATAATGACAAGTTGATTCCGGCTTGGAATACCTCTGTAGATGGCGCAGCACACTGGAGTATGCCAAAAGTAGAGTTTAGCCCCGATGGAAAAGATGGCTATGTATGTGTAGTCGGCGACCTTGTAGGCGGACAAGACTCTGCTTATGTGCCGATTCTATGGAACTACAGCCTAAGTACTGACCATTTTTCGGGTGGAGCAGAAATAACGATTAATCAGTTCCCTCAATTGCAAGCCTTCATCATGTCTTTCACAGACACGATTGGCAATCCTCCGTTTTCTCTTACAGGCGCGCCTACTACTACATTTAACTATGACTTGACAGTAGATTATGAAGGTGATGCACATATCTTGTGTATTGTAGCACCTGCTTCAAGCGGCTCTGCTACCCCTGCAGCGTATTCTGTTGCTTCGGGCTATGGTATGCAAGTAATGGACATTACCAAAGACTTCACTGGGGGTTGGAACATGATTAAATTGTGGGACCAACAAACGTTCCGCGAAGACTTGCCTTCTGCAAGTGCTGCTACCTCACTCGACCCGTCTATGAACTTATCTCGTACAGAAGATGGAACCTACATTTTCTATACTTGGTCTGATACAGATACTACCGGCGACCCTACGAATAATGCCAATAACGCGCCTAACTTGAAAGGGCGTTTCTATGATGCACAAAACCATATGGTTAGCCCAACGACTGACTGGACGTATGATGATGCTGTATGGGTAGGGAATGCACAAGGTCCAAAAACACCTGGTCGTGTATTTGAATCTGGTGCGGGCTGTCCAGGACGTACTTTCACTGTGCCTACAACGGTCTGCGACATCGCTTCTGGAGACCCTGCTACCGTAACGGATTTCTTCTATTTCAGCGACATCAACTATTCTTGTCAAGATGCAAATGGAACGCCTGAGTGGTTCTATACTTGCGCACAAAACCCGATTGTATCTAATCCTACTGTAATTGAACCTACTTGCGGTACTAGTGGTGGGAGCATTTGTGTTGTACCTGTAGGGGGAGTAGGTAACTATGTTTATGAAATTAAGAACGCAGCTGGTACCGTTGTAAGTACATCAAACTGTGCTACAGGCCTTGGCGCAGGTTCTTATACGATAATGGTTACAGACAGTTTTGGTTGTAGCCTCGTAGAAGTACTTGCATTGAACAATGCAGGTTCTCCTGTCGGTGATACTTCTGGTCTTGTGCCTCCTACTTGTTCAAACACCAATAATGGTTCTATGACAGTATGCTGGACAGGTGGAACAAACCCTGTAACCGTCGCTTGGTTTGCAAACGGTAACCCCGTTGCTGGTGGCACAACTACTGGAAATTGTAATACGATTTCTACACTTCCTGCGGGAGGCATTGTAGCCGTTCTTACTGACGCAAATGGCTGTTTGAGTACCGTTTCGGGTAACCTTACTCCTCCAAGCGCACTTACTATCGCAGGTTCTGCTTCGAATGTTACTTGCAAGGGACTTGCCAATGGGGTTATTTTGGTAGCTCCTACGGGCGGTAATGGCACATTTACGTATGTATGGACAGGACCTGGAGTAGCTGGGAATACCACAGGTAGTGCTATAGGGCTTGCTCCTGGCATCTATACTGTAACGGCTACAAGCGCGGGCTGCTCTATCTCTCAGACGACTACCATCACCGAGCCTGCACTTGCCTTAGACATCACAGCCACAACAGATGTAATAAACGACAAATGTGCTGTGCCTTACAATGGGGTTATCTGCCCTACGGCTACAGGTGGAACGCCTAACTACAACATAACTTGGACGGGTGTTTCAGGGGGATCTTATACCCCTACTCCTGACCCGAATGGGGGGGATTGTATCGTGGACTTGCCTGGAGGTACTTTTACAGCAACCGTAATAGACCAAAATGGCTGTCTTGACTCTATCGTAGTACCAATGGGCGGCTGCCGAGTAGGGATTCAGCAAAGCTTAAGTAACGTAAATGCTTTCAAAGCATATCCTAATCCTGCTACCAACATCTTGAATGTACAAATGACTTTGGCGAAAGCTGACGAAGTACAAATTTCTTTGGTAAACACCGCAGGACAAACGATTATAAGCAGAAACCTTGCAAAAACAGGCACTGTAAATGAGCAATTCAATGTAGCAAATCTTGCAAAAGGTATTTACTTCTTGAAAGTAACTACTTCTGAAGGTTCTGCTGCGGACAAAATTGTTATCGAATAACATACCCTAAGCATTAGGCTTTTTGAAGTAGCTCCCTTGCATCTTGGGTGCAAGGGAGTTTTTTGTTTATATTTCTCAAGAAAAAACCGCCCCCTTTCCTACACGCTCTATTATTTCTTTCATTTTTAACGCTTAATTTCTCCGTTTTATGAAACATTTATTAACGGTAATGGCAGTCGTCTTGGCTGCATGTACGACTACTATGGCGCAAACCGTAGTCAAAAACGTGAAACTTGTGTCCGCCCCGCCTCGCATCATGGCAGAAGAACTTACTTCTCCGCTTATGTTAAAACAAGGAAACGGCTTTGTTTCACACCTTCCTGAATTTAGTACAGATGCTGTTACGTCCCAAAAAATCGGCTCATCTGCCAACTACTTTGGCTATGCCAATAACGGGCAAAAGCAAAGCTACCTCATCAATGACTTGGACGCAGTTGAGTTTGTGTTTCGCAACAATCCCGCAGTAACAGGCGGCGGAAACACTGGACATGTGCGCTACAACATCTCAAGCGATAGAGGCGTAAACTGGGCAGTTCCCACGACAGGTGCAGGGATTGGCAACATCAATCCTACTCAAACCTTGCAACTTCGCTATCCCAACTCCTTCCTCTTTACGAATCCTGCTATAGGGGGAACTGCTGCAGATGTACGACTTGGTGTATCTGGAGCCGCCTTAGACGTAACAACAGGTACATGGAAGGGCTATGCTCAAGTAGTCGTAGGTCCCAATGTCTTTACCAATATCCTTACCCCCGTTGTGGAACAAGAAGATTATGTCTTGCTGCAAGGACCCGTTGTGGTGCAGCATGTTACAGAACGTGTACTGGGCGAGTTTTGGGCGACTGCCGCCTGCATTGGCACGCCAAATGACACTATTTATGTGTTGAGAGGAAGCTACAACGCTGCTTTACCGGGTGTTGTATGGGCAATCCATGACAGGCTTTTTCCGAATTGGAACGTGGTAGTAGATAGTGCCGCACATTGGACTATGCCTAAGATTGAGTTTTCGCCAAATGGACTCGAAGGCTATGTAGCGGTACTTGGCGACCTTGTAGGCGGACAGGATTCGGCTTATGTTCCTATTTTGTGGAACTACAATAATAGTACTACCCATTTTGGGGCAGGCTATGAAGTAAACATTAATCAATTTCCCCAACTCAATGCCTATATAAGCTCTTTTACGGATACTTTAGGCGTTCCTTTTTCTAATGGAACGCCGACCTGCGCATTCAATTTTGACTTATCGGTAGATTATGAGGGAGATGCGCATATATTGTGTATTGTAGCCCCTGCGTCAAGCGGAATGGCTTCTCTTCAAACGGCTTATTCCCTCTCTTCGGGCTTTGCTATGCAAGTTATGGATATTACAAAAGACTTCACAGGCAGCTGGAATATGATACATATTTGGGACCAAGTTACTTTCAGAGAAGATTTGGTTTCTGCATCTCCTGTTTCGCTCGACCCTCCTATGCACTTGGCGAGAACACAAGATGGGAAGTTCATCTTTTATTCATGGTCAGACACAGACACGACAGGCAACCCTGCCAATCATGCCAATGACGCGCCGAACCTCAAAGGTCGCTTCTATGATGTACAAGACGATTCGATAAGTGCCGTTACAGACTGGACGTATAATGATGCGGTATGGGTAGCAAATGCACAAGGCGTAAAGACCGCAGGACGGGTTTTTGAGTCAGGATCGGGCTGCCCAGGTCGCACCTTCAATGTTCCTACAACTGTCTGCGAAATACCTGGCAGCGACCCTGCGACAATAACCGATTTCTATTATTTCAGCGACATTAATTATAGCTGCGAAGATGCTAATCTTGCTACACGTTATTTTCATAGTCAAGTAGGAATCGAGCAGCACTTGAATGTACAAGCATTTAAAGCCTATCCAAACCCTGCCACGCATACATTGACTGTAGAAATAGCTTTGACAAAGGCAGATGACATAGAAATCGCTTTGGTAAATCTTGCAGGGCAAACGTTGATGCGTAAAAACCTATCAAATGTAGTCAAGGTAAATGAATCCTTTAAGGTAAACACCTTATCAAAAGGCATTTATCTCTTAACTGTAAGCACTTCGCAAGGCACAGCAGCTGATAAAATCGTGATTGAATAAGTGCGCTGCCGTTGTCAGTGAGGACACTGACAACGGCAGGGTGTGCAACCGTACCTACCATTTTCCAAATGGTAGGTAGCTACTGCCATTTAGAAAATGGCAGCTACGTATTGCTAAATGGTAGCCAAAACCCTATTTACCGCCTCAATCACGATTTCCACCTGCTCATCAGTCATGCCATAAAACAGCGGCAACGTAATTTCCCTTTCAAAACAATCCGCAGCAACAGGATAATCCGCCATTTCATAGCCCAAGTTCCTATACAAAGACAACAAAGGAAGCGGTTTATAATGCACATTGACCGAAACCCCTATTTCAAAAATACGTTCCATCAAAGCATCTCTTTCTCTGCGCGAAATCCCTTTGACGCGCAACATATATAAATGATATGCAGAAATTTTTTCGCCCTTTTCAAAAATAGGACATTCGAGGCGAGGGTTTTGCGAAAAAGCAGCTGTATAAGCCGCGCATATTTCCTTTCTTTTTGCCAAAACCTTCTCATAATCTTTGATTCCTGCCAATCCCACCGCAGCCAATATATCAGGCAGATTGCATTTATAGCCCGCAACTTCCACATCATATTCCCAAGCAGTCGTATCTTGTTTGGCAAACGCATCTTTGCTTTGCCCATGCAGCGAAAAAGTGTTCATTTCCTTATACAAAGCCGCTATATCAAAGCTATCAGGCAAATTAAACGCAATCGCTCCCCCTTCGGCAGTCGTCAGATTCTTGACTGCGTGAAGGGAATAAACGGCTATATCCGTAGCCAACGCCGCCGATTTTCCTTCGTACATTGCCCCAAGCGAATGCGCAGCATCAGTCAAAAGCAAGCACCTGCCTAATGCTTTCTGAATATCATTTTTGGGAGAAAACAAGCCCCTTTTATCCGCCAAAATAGCCCGAATCGCCGAATAGTCGCAAGGCATACCTGCAATATCCACAGGCATAATAACCTTTGTTTTGGCAGAAATTAAGCGCTCTATTTCTCTCGCAGAAATGCAATAGTCGTCCGTCTCAATATCCGCCATAATAGGCGTAGCTCCACAATGCAAAACCACATTCGCAGTCGCACAATAGGTATAAGCAGGCAAAATGACCTCATCACCCTCACCTACCCCAAACCATTTCAGCATGATTTCCATACCTGCCGTAGCAGAATTAAGGCATAAGGCTTTTTTTACCCCCACAAAAGCGGCGATATGTGCCTCCAAATCCTTTGTTTTCTTTCCTGTTGTTATCCAACCCGACTCCAAGACTTCTTGTATCTCTGCCAAGGCATCATTATGCAAGTAAGGCGGAGAAAAAGGAACAATAAATTGTGGTTTCATTTGTGAATAATAGTTGTACCCCCGTAGCTGCCATTTTCTAAATGGCAGTACCCATTGCCTGCCATTTAGAAAATGGCAGCTACGGTAATGCACAAAATTAGCGTAAAAATCCGATATTTGCCAAATGAAATCTTATTCTATCATTGGAGGTGGGCTTGCGGGCTTGTCCCTCGCTGCGCGACTCGTCCTTGCAGGCGAAAAAGTTACCTTAATAGATGACGCTTCTCCGAGTGGCGCATCTCGTCTTGCCGCAGGCATGTTCAACATTGTAACAGGCAAACATGCCGTAAAAACGTGGCTTTCCGAAGAGTTGCTGGCAGCATTAACGGCTTTTTTTGAGATTCCTGTTTTTGCCGAATTGAAACAATACCTTCATTATCAGCCCCTTTATCGCCCTTTCAAAGACATTGGAGAATACAATGATTGGTTAGGAAAAGGTAATTCCCCTGCATTAGCAACGTATATCCGTTTTCAACATACAGAAATATATCCCAATTTTTTTGCCAATCCTTTGGGCGGAATCTTTATAGACAAATGTGGTTGGTTGGATACAGGCGGTTTTTTGGAAGGCTTACTTTCTATTTTGAAAGACTATCCTCATTTTCAGTACATAGAAAAAAAAGTTGTTTCGCAGCAAATTTCTTTAACAGAACAGGTCATTTCTCTTGAAGGAAACCCTCTCCCTTTTGACGAGTTGATATTGGCAAATGGTTGGCAGGTTTCACAAGCAGACAGTCTGTGGCAAATTCCCCTTTTGCCCGTAAAAGGAGAAATCCTGCGCATATATGCTCCAGATTTGCAGCTTCCTTTTTTGCTTTCAGGCAAAATATATGTCATTCCTACGGGCAATGAGCATTTCATAGCAGGCGCAACTTACGAATGGGATTTTGCAGATACAGAGCCTACCCAAGCAGGAAAAGCCCAGCTTTGTAGCCATTTAGACGAGCTATTAAAAAAAAAATATACAATCATTTCCCATCAAGCGGGGATTCGCCCTGCCACACACGACCGCCGTCCCGTTCTCGGCACGCACCCACAATTCCCTCATTTGCATGTGTTTACAGGGTTTGGCACAAAAGGCGTTTTGTCTTTTGCGTATTTTTCGGAGAAAATGGTAGCTTATTTGCAAGGAAAACAGGGCTTAGAAAAAGAATATGATATACAGAGATACTATCGAAAAGGGAGAATACAGTTAGCAGGGAACAGTTAGCAGTTAGCAGGGAACAGGATAGCGATATTAGACTTGTAAAAATGGGCTTGTTAAAGCGATTCCTTTGCGTTCTTTGCGGTTCCTTTGCGTCCTTTGCGGTAATTTATTTGAATGGCGTGAGTTATCGGGAATTGTGGACGGAGAGGAGATGTTGGGCAAACCTGACGGGATAATTGCCTCTGGGATAGGCGAGCCTGAAACGCCTTATTTTTGCCTACATGAATACAAAAAAGATGCTGACCCAAGTGGCGACCCTACGGCACAATGCCTTGCGGCTATGTTAGTTGCGCAAGTAAAAAATGAGGACAATGTTCCTATTTATGGCGTAACGGTTACAGGAGAAAACTGGCGTTTTTTGGTCTTAGAAGGCAAAAATTATGACATAAGTAGTTCTTATTCAGTAGGTTCTAAGGATATATATGATATTTTTAGAATATTAAAAAAGCTCAAAGGGATTGTGAATGAAAGGATAAATAATAGCTTATAAACTGAAAATAGTAAATAAAAAAAAAGGCTTATGAAACTTTTGGGGTTTCATAAGTCTTTCCTTTTCTACTGTCCTCAAGCTTACATCACATCAAGCAAAGTGAGCAACCACAAAATAGCAAATACTACAAATGCTAAATATGCAAGGTAAGAAAGCCAATAAAATGTGCCTAAGAAGCCATTGCCCAAACCAAAAACGACAGAAATAACCAAACAAACTATCGCAGGAACGAGCCATTTGTTCTTGATGTCCCCATGGTTTTTCAAGATTTTGCCAAAGAAGCCTCCTTTTTCGCTGAGTGCTTGAACGCCTTTTTCCACTTTTTCCACCATTTTGTCCAATTTTGGATGGCTTTTTTGCGAAGGCTTACCCGATTCGGTTTGCTTAGGCGAAGAGATAAACCCTGCATAAGCTGGCTGTGCCACAAATAAAACTGCCCACAAAGAGAGCAGAATTAACGTAATTTTTTTCATGATAAGAGAATAATAGTTATTGAAAAAACGAATTTAGCCCCAAATGTAAGCATTTTTCTTTTCTCTGCCAAAAAATAGTAACCCGTAACTGCCATTTTTTAAATGGCAGTAGTATATTTCAAAAATAAAGGTTTATATTTGCAACATTATTGCATCTTGTAGCTTAGGCTTTAGCCTGAGCTATATAAATTTGTTTGTTTCTATTGAACGCAGGCTAAAGCCTACGCTACATTTATTCTGAATATATGAAAAAAAGATTTCTCCTCTGGCTATTCAGCAGCTTTGCTACGATTATATGGGCGCAAACCATCACCTTAAAAGGCAGTATTGCTGATGCAGAAACGCATGAAGGCGCGGCTTTTGCTACTGTTTTGCTCAAAAATACAGAACTGGGAGTCTATGCAGATAGTTTGGGAAACTTTGAATTAACTTATCTCCCCACGCAACATGACACCTTGTTCGTGCAGCATATTTCTTTTTTTGCCTATATGCAAGCCCTTCATTTTCAGGAAAATAGCCAACTTCATATAGACCTCAAACCCAATAGAATGGTCGCAGCTTGTCCGATTGTGGCAGACCGTTTGCAAGCTGCTTTTACGCAAACCCAAAACACCCTTTCTGGGATTTCTTTGGAAGAAACGTATGGGCAAAATCTGGGAACTGCCCTCACCAAAATCGCAGGAGTTACTATGTTACAAACAGGTAGCACGATTGCAAAGCCTGTGATTCATGGGTTGCACAGCCATCGGATTCTCATTTTGAACAATGGGATTCGGCAAGAAGGACAGCAATGGGGCAGCGAACATGCACCCGAAATTGATGCTTTTATTGCCAAACAACTGACGGTTGTAAAAGGGGCTGCGGCGGTGCGTTATGGCTCTGATGCCATTGCAGGCGTGATTTTGGTCGAACCCAATGCCTTACGTTTTCACACAGGAACGGAAGGAGAACTGCATTTTGTAGGCTTTTCTAATGGTAGAACAGGCGCAATTTCGGGTAGGGTAGGGCATAGGTTTGGCGGAAAAATGAGTCCTTTTGCGTTTCAAGTACAAGGTACGGCAAAACGGGGTGGCAATTTGCAAACGCCTACCTATTTTCTCAAAAACACAGGTATTTCGGAGTTAAATGGCTCATGGATGGCAGAATGGAAAAAGGAAAATTATTTTATAGAAATGTTTTACAGCCATTTTCAAACCAAAATCGGCATTTTTAGCGGCGCGCATATCGGCAATTTGACCGATTTGATGAATGCGTTTGAGGCAGAAAAGCCCGCAGATTCTGCCCGTTTTTCCTACCAAATAGCCCGCCCTGCGCAAGTAGTAAGGCATGATTTATTCAAAACAAAATTCTTTGTACGCACAGGAAATGCAGGACGGTTTTATGTTACAGCGGCAAGTCAGTTCAATGTGCGCTACGAATATGACAAACACAAAGCCCTCAATGATTCCCTTGCTGCCCTGAATCGCCCTGAGTTTAGAATGCACATTTTTTCCCATTCTTTGGAGACATTGTGGGAGCATACAAGGGTGCATCATTTTTCGGGACAAATCGGGACTTTTGCTATGTATCAAAATAATGACGTGTATGGACGTTTCTTAATCCCTGATTATCAAACTATTACGGGCGGTATTTTTGGCATAGAACGTTGGGCAAAAGGGAAATGGGAAATAGAAGCAGGGCTTCGTTATGATATTCGACATACAGCTGTAAAAAAATGGAAGGGCAAGGTAGCGGCGGATACTGCCTTTTTTTACCAAAATATTTCTGCGAATTTGGGGGCTATTTTTCATGCAAATGAGCATTTTACGGTCTCTTTTAATGCAGGAAAAGCTTGGCGTGCGCCCGGCGTGAATGAGTTGTATAGCAATGGGTTACATCATGGGGCGGCTTCGATTGAGATTGGCGACAGGCATCTGCAAGCCGAAAAAGCCTATAATTTCATTTTGACAAATAACTTTCACAATGAAAATTTGGGGGCAGAAATCAGCCTGTATCGCAATTATATTCAGGATTTTATCTATACGCAATCGGGCGAGCCGCGCCTGACCATTCAAGGGGCTTTTCCTACTTTTTATTACAAACAAACAAATGCTGTGTTAAGTGGGATAGATTTTTATGGGCATTATACCTTTGCCAAACACCTTACTTTTCAGTCCAAAATGGCAATCGTGCGGGCTTGGAATCGGGAAACACAGGAGTGGATTCCGTATATGCCGGCAGATAGGTGGGAAAATGGCATCAAAATTTCGGCAGAAAATTGGGGGAAATGGGAGTTGCCTTATCTCACTTTTTCTGCCTTCAAAGTCTGGACACAAACACGAGTGCCTGCTGCTGCGGATTTGTTGCCACCGCCAAAAGGCTATCTTTTATTTAATATAGAATCTGGGGGGCATTTTCATTGGCATAAACAAGAGATTCGTATAGGCTTGAATGTGAGCAATTTACTGAATACAAAATATAGGGATTATCTCAATCGTTTTCGCTATTTTGCCAATGAAGTGGGGAGGAATGTGGGGGTGAGGGTGAGCTTTCCTTTTTGAAGCACGCAGATTTTCGCAGATGAAAGCAGATAACGCAGATAAAAGACAAAATTTTTAGCTGTAATTCTGATACAACATCTGCGAAAATCTGCTCTCATCTGCGTTCATCTGCGAGAAATAAACAATTTATGAAAAAAATCATTTTTCTGTTCCTCGCCATCGTAGGCATTTATGTCTCTGGCTGCAAATGCAAAAAAGGCACTGATTGCCCTTGTGATGGCGACAACTGCGAAAGCGAGTTGATAACTGCGGTTGTCCTCACTTTCAAAGATACGGCAAGCACCGATTCGCTGGTATTTGCCTTTCGAGACCCTGATGGTGATGGGGCAAATGCGCCAACCCAGCACGATACAATTCGTTTGGCATCAAATAAAACCTATTCTGTTTCTGCCAAAATCTTGAATGAGTCCGTTTCTCCTGCACAAAATTTGACCGAAGAAATCTATGCAGAAAGAAATGACCACCAGTTTTTCTATCATTTTACGAATACCAATGTTATTTTTAGCTACAAAGACGAAGATACGCATACGCCTCCGCTTCCGATTGGGATTCTGACACAATGGAAAACGGGGATAGCAAGTATCGGTTCTACGCAAATTGTGCTAAAACATCAGCCCAATGCGGAAAAAACAGGCACTGAGTCGGCTGGAGATACAGATGTTGATGTGATTTTTCAGACGATAGTAGAATAACAAAACTTACGCATTTGTCCGAATTTTCACGAATTAGGGCTGTTAATTCGTGAAAATTCGGGTAATTCGTGGCTAAAAAAACAACTTTGCCGTAAATTCTAAGGAAGGAAATTTTCAATCATTTTGAAAAAATACGCTTATTCTTCAAAAAATACGTATAACTTTGTATATTCGTTTATACCAAAAAAACATGTTGCGCAGCCTCATCTTTGCAAGCCTTAGCTTGTGCTATTTTTTTGTCTATGCTCAATTTGGGCAGGGAATGACGTTGGACAAAATTAAGTCTATCTATATACAAGAAGCTGATAGTCAAGGGGTAAGACGAGAGTCTATTCCTTTTGCAAAGCTCACTTCTACCAAATATTATTATGATAGAAAGCTCCTTCAAAAAATACAAGCAGCGAAAGATACGACCCGTTTGCATCAACAATTGCTGTCCAAATATGTGGCGCAATTTGGGATAGAGAATTTTTCAAAAGACAATGCCCTCCTTTGGGAGTTGGCGCATGATTTTCAAGTGCTAAAAGACACTTCGCGCGCCTTGATGATGTATGAGTTGGCGGCAAAACATAGCAAAGGACCTCGCGTGCCGCCGCCTTCTGCCGATTCTTTGCGGCTACCCACGCGTTGCGATTGGATTCCTTTGTCCGAATATTATGAGATTTTGGAGCTACGAAAAAGGATAGACACCCTTATTCCGCCCCGCAGGGTGTTGGTCAATATGGGCAAAAATATCAATTCTCCCGAACCTGATTATGCCCCCTTTATGCACCCTTCGGATAGCGTTTTGGTGTTTACTTCGCGCAGAGGAGCCGAAAAAGAGGTAGATTATATTTTTACAAAAGACAATGAGGAGTTGTATTTTTCGATAAAAGATCACCGCACAGGTAGGTGGGGACCTGCCGAAGCTATGGGACCCGAAATCAATACCACCAAATACAATGAGGGTTCTGCCTGTATTTCGCCCAATGGAAAACAGCTATATTTCACCCGTTGCCATGAAGAAAAAGGCTTAGGAGACTGCGACATTTATCATGCAGATTGGGGGCAAAGTGGCAAATGGGAAAATGTGAAGGGCTATAATGCCCGTATCAATTCGGCGGAATGGGATTCGCAGCCCAATGTTTCGCCCGATGGACAAATGCTATTTTTTTCCTCCAATCGCAGAGGAGGCTTTGGGGGAACGGATATTTATTATTGTTTACGGGAAAATGATACTACTTGGAGTCCTGCCTATAACATGGGTCCCGTTGTCAATACGCCTGAAAATGAGATAACTCCTTTTTACAATCAAATTAACAAAACC
>JAYUZN010000826.1:0-7508 GCA_043751755.1 Bacteroidota bacterium
CCCCCACCATAGCCTATAATCCATGGGTTATCCTGAGCAGAAGCAGAGAATATGTATATCAAGAATATATAAATTATGTTTTTCATATTGATAAAAATAAAATATGACATACCCATATAAAGGGTAAAAACCCTTCATATAGGTATGCCATAAGCGAAAAATTATTCAATAATAATGCGTAATGGTTTATTGTTAGTTATATTCCCTTTTAGTATATAAATGCCTTGTGCCAAATCGTTTACTTTTACCTCTGTTTTGCCTTCATCTGACAAAACAATGGCTTTAACGGTTTGTCCTAAAGTGTTTATGAGGGAATAAGTTGCCCCGTAATACATAGTTCCATACTCTATATACAAACTACCACTTGCAGGATTGGGGTAAGTGAAGAAGTTATCTGTTGCCAGTACGTCTAAGTTTCCATGATTATTAGTATTCCCCTGCCTCCAATTGATATTTACATTCCAACAAGCCTCATAATCATCATATACAATCGTATCATTGACTATGCTATACATAGCTCTTGCCCGATAAACAGCAGTGCCCCCCGCAGAAGGGCATTGATAAGCAATGTCTATAATGCTTGCCAATTGCGTAGGGCTAATTGCGCCCGATAAGGGCTGATTATTCGATAAGCACTTTTCCATATTGAGATTGGTTATGCGTTGAAATTTCGTAAAAGTACAAACCTTTTGGCAATTTTCCTACCAAAATAGTTGCTTTGTCGCCTATTTCCTGTCGTAGCAGTTCTTTTCCCGTTATATCATGTAGCCCAAAAGTAGCTTGCTGAATAGTGGGAGGCATTTCTATGTATAGCATATCCTTCGCAGGATTCGGATAGACTTTTACCTGCTCCCTGTTCACAGCTGACTGATAACTAGTAATCGTATCGCAAGCAGAGCCTGATAGCACACCGAGATGATAGTTCGGTGGGGTAGGCACAGTAGCATTTGGCATAGGCAATAGTACCCCATGTTGTATGACATTGCAGGCGGAACCGAGTAGATTGGGCTTGTCTATTACATGGAGTAGTGCCATACCATTAAAACTACCTATGTAGATTTTGCCATTAGGAGCGAGCCCAGGATTGTAAAAATTGGCAGTGTAGCTACCTATCATAAAGCCATCTGAAACTGCTACACATTGTTTTGAAGCAGCCACATCACTTGCTGTTAAGTCGTACTGAAATAGACTATCAAAGGTCGTCCTATACAATACCTGAGAATTGGGAGAAACCGCTATTCCTCCAAGAGACGGCTTGAAAGGAATAAAAGTAGCATTGGGAGAAAGTAGCCCTGTACACCTATCAAAATCGAAGACTCTGATGCCATAGTTTAGTGCGCCATGAATAAATTTCGTGCCGTCTGGAGTAAATATAGAAGGTCCAAAACTATCCCATTCTTCTAAAATAGGTTGCCCTGCCACTTGAATAATGCCACTTGAAAAGCCAGATGGGTCTAACAGATAAGTATAATAAATATTACTCGTAAACTTATTAACTACAATCCACCAATCTCGTCCATTTGCATGTTGAACCGCTGACATACTGCCTACAGAAGTTGTATCACTTTGGAAGACTTGGTTTTTCAGAGCAACATCTCCAAGCCCATTATCCATATTCATATCTATCACGGAAAAATAATGGCGCATGGCATATAAATTACCTATAATTGTATCTAATTTGAAATAGGGGTGTAATAGATAATACTTGCTACTATTATCTGGAGCAGGTAAGATACACATACTATTAGGGACAGGATACCCCCCTCCTTCCCAGTCGCTAACCGAATAATCTAATGGCATATCGTTTCCATGTGGCAGTGTGTCATGATTGCGGTTGCAGATAGCTATTCCATTGGTATAAAAAAGTAGATTTTTTAGCGTATCAGAAATAGCTATAGCCCCTTCTAGTTGCCCCATTTTCCTATATTGTCCTTGTATATTTATGCTGTCCGATGAAAAATGTAAAGCCACACCATTAGGATTAACAGGTCCTCCTCCATAACCTATTATCCAAGGATTGTCTTGTGCAGAAGCACAAAAATATCCCAAAAACAAGAAATATATAATTATATTTTTCATAACTTGTCGAAAATAAAATACGACATATAGAAGATGACAAACAATCACCTCCTATATGCCGTGGGTAAGAAAATTATTCAATGATAATGCGTAAAGATTTTAGCTTAGCATCGCTGCTTTTTAGTAAGTAAATCCCTGCTGGCAGGTCTTTAATACTTACTGCTATTTTACCACCTTCAGACAGCTGAATTGTTTTTACGATTTGCCCCCAAGCATTCATCAAAGAACATTTTGTGCCATAATATGTTGCTCCATATTCAATATAAAAAACGCCCGTTGTAGGATTTGGATAGGCTAAGAAATTGTCTATACCGGATATTTCTGAATGGTTAGTATTTTCTGGACTCCCCTGCCTCCCCGTTGGGCGGGAGTTCCTGCTTGTGCGTGGGCATTGAGCGTACTCCCGCCCAACCCAAGTGCAAAAAGATTTTTTGTTTGCATGATATTTCTGTTAAAAATCATTCCTTTACGATTTTTTGAGTAAACAGTTTATCCCCTGCGAAGATACGCAAATAATAAATCCCTGGTGGAAAAGTAGTCATATAAAACGTTTTTTCTTGACTTGATGCAAGGCTTTTTTGTGCATACAGGATTTGTCCCAAATGATTCGTAATACTAATGTCTATTTCACCTTGTATATGGTTTGTTCCAATATGAAGTGTATTTTGGACAGGATTTGGGTACACATAGACATTTGAAGTTTCTATTGGATTGCTGATAGATGTGATTGTGTCGCAAGCACTACCGACCATAGCTCCCAGATGATAGTTGGGGAAGTTGGGGAGACCAACTCCTACTATTTTGGGTAGTTGAACGCTATGTTGTTGAAAACCGCATTTTGTTCCCGCACTATCTGGGTGATTTATTACATGTAACCAATCACAACCATTTGTTGCACCTATATATATTTTACCATTAGGCGCAGTTATTCCTGTAAAAAAAGAAGTACTAAAACCTATAGGGGAAGAGAAGCCATCATAAGCTGCAATAAATTGCCGTGTAGAATTAATAGGAGATTGTGAGAAATCATATTGATAGAGGCTATCAATCGCAGAAAAATACATATATTGAGAATTTGGAGAAAAAAAGGTACAGCCTATTTCATATTGCTTTTTTAGTCCTTTGGTATGAATACATTCCCTGTAACTCAATTCCCCAGTACATCTATCAAAATCAAAAATAAATACTTTTTGTTCTGACCTTGCACAAGAATGTATATATTTTGAGCCATCAGGTGTAAAACCGCTTTGGTCGGGGTCATTTGACATGACGTGCATGATGGTGTCATTAAAGGTTTGAATATAGGGACCATGTAAGCCATCCGCTTGAAATAAAAACTTATAATATTTATCTGCATAAAAATCAGATTTGATTATCCACCAATCTCGCCCATTTGCATGTTTACAAGCGGTTATTTTCCCCATACCTAATTGTTTGTTACTAAGAATAGGCACATTTTTTTGAATAACAGCCCCTTTGCCATTATCTTCATTCATATCAATAATACTATATAAAAGTTTATCAGCGTATGGTTCTCCTCCTAATGAAGCAATGGTTTCATGGAATAAGTAGTATAAATGGTTGTTATTAGGTACAGGCAAAATTAGAGAGCCTTGTATGTTGTTTAATCCATAATTTTCGTGTTGAGTGGTATAAGTGCAAGGGCTTAATCCTGTGCCATTCTGCATAGTATCATTTTGTCCGTTCATAATTACCACTCCATTTGTATAGAATAATACATTCCCATTTTTATCACTTATTATAGCATTATTTACCATTAATTCAATAGGCGAAAAAAGCGTGTCCATAATGGGGAGAGATTGTAATATTGTATCAAATGAAATTTTGGATATTCCATACGGGTCTCCTACTCCATTGTTATAACCCAAAATCCAATTAGCATCTTCTCGCTGTGATAGAAGGATATTGCTTGTAATAAAAGATAGAAATAATATATATGTAGCTTTCATTGTTATAGTTATTAAAGGTAAAAGGGTACAACTCAAATCGAATTGTACCCTTTAAAATATATGGCTTATTCTATGACTAATTTATGCGTATAATTAAGCAGTTCTGTACTAATAATATTGACTTGGTAGATGCCCTTTGGAAGCCTTTGTACAGGAATAGTGGCTGAAATTTCATTAGCAGCTATTTTATAATACAATACTTTCCTTCCTAATAAATCGTACAAAAACAATTCTTGGATATTTTCGCTTTTAGTAGCAAAATCTACTCTTATATAACTTTCCGCAGGATTGGGATAGATATTCACAAAAGGTAAATGAGCAGCCTCCAAATTATGCTTCCGCCAATTTACATTTTGACTTGCACAAACTTCTGTATCATCATAAATTTCAAAAGGATAAAATAACGCATAAATAGCTCTTGCTTTATACACTCCTTTTCCTCCTGTATAGGGACACTGATGGGCAATGTCATCTATGATACTTATTTGAATAGAATTGAACTGATAATTTCTCTGCCCAATGGTAGCCAAATAAATTTCATTTATCTGTTTTTCATTACTTTCATACAAAGTGCTGTCAATAACTGCATTATTTTTGGCAGCAGACAAAGTAGATTCACTTGATATATAAGCATTTACTTGTTCTGACATAGAAATATTTTGTATTTGCAAGTTTTGCATAACAATATTGAGGCTATCATTACTATTCAGTACACTACTATCATTTGTTGCTAAAAATAAGCTATCTGATAGACGTAATTGCTCTTTGATTTCTGCTATATCTTCTTGTATTGCGGCTAATTGCAATACAAGGCTATGATTTTGTATAGTAGCTTGGTCTTGTTCTACTTCCGAAAATTTATTTACATTGCTACTTTCATTATCTGTGTAAAAATCGTGTATCGCACCCGTAGGAGGAAGTAAACCTATATTTTCTGATAATTTTTGGTATAAGTGCCTATTTGCAGCATATTGAAATTCTACTTGATACAAAGAATCCTCAATCTCGTTATTAGCCGTTTTATAATCGAACTCATTTAAACTTGAGCCTATAATATTATTAGTTCCGCCACATTCTGTTGCAGAACAGCCTACATTAAGTGATGAATTATCAGGAATAAACCAGCCAGATGATGGAGTAACAGAAGGTAAAAATACAGGGTTTGTCCCATACACATAAACAAAGTCCAGTACTCCATTATTTTCTGCCGCAGTATTTCCATAAGTTCCTGTCCACATATTCCCTGTATGGTCTTGCGGTCCCATAGACCCCGACCCCGTCAGAAACATTCCCCAAAAGTGGTCTTTCATTTCATTTCCAATAAATTGGTCGGGCGCATCACAACCTCCCGTAAATTCTATTCCCTTTGCCGTTTTATCTGTAACATTACAAGAAATCGTATTGCCTATAGACTGCGCAAAGTGCATACCCACATACTCATCTGCTCCATTTCCGTCGTTTACCCCATACACCTGATTGCAGCCAAAATATCCATTTGCAGTCCCTGTAACATGCAACCCATAGCAATCAAAAGGCGGCACCTGCCCTGTAATAGGATCTATTCCCATATTGATAGGGGCATTTTGATACACTTTGATGCCTTCCGCATTGAGGACTTCTATCCCCTTGCCCGCATGTTTCAATACCATACTATTCCCATAGATACTGCTGGTAGCTCCCGAAAACCAGTGCAGCGAGCCGATGCCGATAGAACTTGCACCGCCTGTAGGGTTATCTATATGGATAAAGTTATTCGCAACTTCGTTATTCGCAGAAAAATCAGGAATAAAAGACAATACCCCTGCGAAGCGCGCATATATCGTGTTGCCTTGAATAGATTGTTGGTTTGCCAGAAAATTGTGAACCCCCATGCCCATATCCATCATCGTATTATTTACCACCTTTAGGCGGCTGTTGTGGGTTACAATGCCATAGTCGCAATCTTCAAAACCGTAGGGAAGTGTCCCCGAACCTGCTCCCGTTACAGTCAAGCCTGCTATCAATATCTGCCCTATATTCAACACTGCCGAACCATTGTAATGAATAGGGGCTCCGCCATTCCACAACAGCCCCGTAGTGCCATGCTGCACAGTATGATAGGGGCTATTGGGGAAATCGTGTATATCTTTGAAACGAATCTTGGACAGAGTCAGCTCACAATTATGTCCCAAAATACCATTCGACAGGTGGCGAAATTCCACGTTGTTATTCATCGAAAACATCAAATTGTTGAGGTACATACCCGCAAGGGCTTCGTTATAAATCGGTACATTAGGCGTTGAAAAAGAGGGAAGTAGATTTCCCGCACCCTCAAAAATAGTATTTTCTACCGTCAAAGTGAGGCTATTAAAAGGCGTATTCGCACTTTCGCCCACACAAATCCCAATATAATTGTTCCGCAACAAACTATTGGCATCTACCCTCACTTTGGTAAGGTCATTGATAAAAATACCATATTCGGCATCTCTCACAATAGAATGATGCAGTTGGAACTGGGCAGATTCGGCTACTTTGATGCCTCTCCACAAAAAACCACAACCATATAACAAACAATCCGTCATCTCAGTGGGGGCGTTATCCAAAATGGTTATTTCGCTATCATACTCCATTATGAATACAATATTTTGGAAATGATAAGGCATATTTATAAATAAAGTATTGCCAACCGCTATTTTTACCGTATAAACGGTATTGTTAGGAAAAGCTGGGAAAAAGCTGACCCAATCCGAAAAATCCTCTGTGCCATCAATATAGGGAATAATCAAATCATATCCTGTTACACTAATATTTGTAGTAACGGTACTCGAAATGGGGGGTATGCCATTTCCATTTACTTCAATTATCGCAGCAGTATTATCGAAAGTTGTTGTTTCACAAATATTGTTATTGACGCTAAAATGTAGCGTTGTACAACCCGGAGCCAAGTTCATCGGAGGTGTAGTAAGTACATTTCCATTTACTACAAAATCCGTTGTTTGTACAGAAACAATGTTGAAAATGTCTATGTCTAAGACATCTTCTATCACTACCCCATTCACATTGCCTTGTGTACAAGGATTACAAACCCTTATTTCATAGTCTATTACCCCACCCAAAGTAATAGGCGCATTTGTTACCGTTTTGCTAATTGTCAAAAGATTGTTTTGGATATTGATAAAAATATAGGCTGTTCCTCCATCTTGCCCATTGCCGCATACAGGCACGTAGGATAGCACGACCCAACCATTCGGGAGTCCCACAGCAGGAATGAAATCGAAAGAGGTAGTAGTTAGATTCACAATAGTACCCGCATTTGCATTTGGCATAAGGATTCGGATTTGCGAGAGAACGGTATTTGAGCTTACATTCAAGTCATTTGCTAAAGGCGTAATATGCAGAATGGAAGGAATGCATTGAATATCATAAATATCTGAAATGCTGACAATATTGCAAGGAGGAGCGCAAGGACTTGTGTAGAGA
>JAYUZN010000827.1:0-10311 GCA_043751755.1 Bacteroidota bacterium
CCTGTTTTGCTGGCAGGAACGATTGTAAAAAGGGCTTCTATTCACAATGCAGACGAGATTTTGCGCTTGGATTTGCACAATGATGACGTTGTAAATATCGAAAAAGGCGGCGAAATTATCCCGAAAATCACAGGCATTGCCAAACGTGCGGAAGGTGCGACTCCCATTCAATTTATTACGCATTGCCCCGATTGTGGAACGGAATTGGTGCGCCCAGAAAAGGAAGTCAATTATTTTTGCTTCAATGAAAATGGCTGCCCTACGCAACTCAAAGGGAAAATTGAGCATTTTGCGCATAGAAAAGCCCTGAATATTGATGGACTTGGGACAGAAATTGTGTCAAAATTAGTAGAAGCAGGTTTGGTCAAAAACTACGCAGATTTGTACGATTTGAAACATGCAGATTTGCTAAAATTGGATAAATTTGGTGATCAATCTGCTAAAAATTTGCTTGCAGCTTTGGAAACAAGCAAGAAAATTCCCTTTGAAAAAGTGTTATTTGCGTTGGGAATCAGGCATGTAGGTTCGTCTGGGGCAAAAAAATTGGCAAAACATTTTGGGAGTCTTGCAGCTATGCAAGCCGCAACAGAGGAGGCTTTGACAAATGTTACTGATGTGGGCGAAACTACGGCAAAAGCAGTTATGTTATTTTTGCAAGAACCTGCGAATCAAGTCATTTTGAAGCGTTTGGAAGCGGCAGGCTTGCAAATGGTAGGAGAAGCTCCGAAAACGCCTGTGGGCAATTTGTTAGCTGGTAAAAGCTTTGTTATATCGGGTACTTTTGTCAATTATTCGAGAGATGGACTGAAAGAATATATAGAATCGCAAGGCGGCGAAGTGAAAAGCGGCGTTACGAAAAAGGTAACTTATTTGATTGCAGGGTCAGAAGCAGGTCCTTCTAAGATAGAAAAGGCTGAAAAAGAGAAGGTTACGATTTTATCGGAAGAGGCGTTTCAGAAAATGATTGCGGAAGGTTAAGAGTTAGGGTGGCGCACTTTTTAAAAGTGCGCCACCTTTACCTAAACGCAAAAGTCGTATATTTGTCCCAAAATACACAAAAATTATGAATTGGTTTTATTCTCTCTCACAGACACTCACAGCAGCGCAAATTAGTAGCTTATCTCAAGCCTTTGAAGCCTTTTTAGCGCAATGGAAATCTCATGGTACCCCCATTACAGGCAATATAGCTCTTCATTATGAGCGTTTTATCCATATTTATTTGGCAGAAAGTAGGGAAAACCCTTCGGGCTGCTCCATAGATTCGATGCGTCATGCAGTAGAAAAAATCCTCATTTCCCACGAATTGACTTGGGCAGAAGCCGCAAACGTTTTTTTTAGGGATAAAAATGGGGCGATTCAACACACAGATTTTCGCCAAATTCCCCAATTAGTCTCAGAAAATACCTTGACGGCTGAGACGATTGTATTTGACAACTCGCTGTCAAATACAGGCTTATGGGAAAAATGGGAGGTAAAAATGGCGGATACTTGGATGCGGAGGTATTTAACAAGAATAGAACATTGAAAATAAGTAGTTATAAGTTGAGAGTTGAAAGTTGAGAGGGCAAGCAAGAAAAAGATACCCACACACAATATTTTGCGTTCCCTGTAGCTTAGGCTTTAGCCTGAGCATCTCAAAATTTGCCTGTTTATGCGTAACGCAGGCTAAAGCATGCGCTACACGTACCTATCATTTGAAAATAAGTTATTTTCCGTTCTGTATCATTTTTGCTAATTTTTCGAGAAATTCCTTAAAATATAAGCAGTTGCTTATCAATGTATTAACACTTAATTGTGCGAATACACGAGGAGCATCTGATTCTTTGTAATCACTCTGTTTTTTGAGAAATTTTTCGGGCTGCGGCTGTCTCATTGGATTTCCTTCAAAAACAATTTCTTTGCCATAAAAACGATTAAAACTGCCAATATCTGCCAAAATGAGGGCTTCTAAGGCATAAATATTCAATAAAAATAAGCCTTTTTTATCTACTACGGCTTTAGATTTGGTAAAATAATCTTGGCGTATTTTTTTCTTTTGCGCGAAATTCATCTCTGTTTCTACCCCATCTACATCACGAATAAAAATGACAATATCAGGATTTTTGTCCTCATATTCTTGTCTTAAACGTCTCAAAGTCATTCGATTATCTAATTCACTTCCTCTAACATTGCGAATCAATGGAAAATATTCGTGTACTTCCTCAAAATATTTTTCCAATAAAACTTGAATGGCATTTACATCATGGGGAGCTTCTCCCACTAAGGCTATTTTTTTCATAAATTAGGCATTTTCTAAATCAGAATGTAACCAAAAAGCTCCCAAAGAGTCCTCATTTTCCATATATTTTCGTGCCTTTGCTTTTGTTTTTTCGCTCAAATGCCGAAACTGTGTGCCGCCTTCCGTCATATCTGCCACAATGATTCTATCTAACTCATTCACATTCAGCACATTCAATGCCTGTGGAGAATGGGTAGAAATAATGATTTGCTTGCTTTCTGATGCTTCTTTCAAAAAATTCATCAACAAATGAAACTGATGGGGGTGAATGCCAAGTTCGGGTTCTTCGAGGAGGATAATGGGGTTTTTGTTGGAGTTGAAGGTGATTTCATAAATAATATGTAAAACTCTTTGAGTTCCGTCAGAAAGCTCATCAAAGCTAAACCATTGATTGTTATATTGATATTCCCAAAAAATATTCCCAAACTCGAAGGAATCATTTCCTACTTGTTTTACGGTTATACCTCTATTATATCTTATTTTTTGGATAGGGGAATATTTCAGAAATAGGGTAAAATCGGAATTTCCCTCTAAGATTTCTGCTAATTCAGGCATATATTCCCTCATTTTTTCAAGATTATTTTTATATTTTGTTACAAATGGTTCGAATATGTTATGTCCCCATTCTATTATATTTGGAAAATCTATGATAATTTCCCTTCTAACCAAGAGCAAATCCTCCTTTATCTCCGAAGGATGCCCATATTTAATATATTTCACATCAGAAATTTTAAACCTTTTTTCTGTATAGATATTCCCTTCCAACTCACTTATATCTATATCTTCTTTTTCTTTTTGAATTATATTTTTATTGACAAAATAATTTTCTGTCTCATAGTTTATTTCTCCTTTTACATTCAAAATCTTTTCTTGAAGGGGTTTTCCAGTTTTCTTGACTTCTTCCGCAGAATACTTGTAAGTCAGGGGTTTATCTTCATATTGCAAAACCGCTTCAAAATGTATTTTAGTTGAAGGTGCAAATTTGAGGTTCATAGATTTGTTGAGAAACTCAAAAAAATTGGATTTCCCTGTGCCATTTTTGCCAATAACAATGTTCAAACCCAGCAAAAAATCTACCTTTGTGTCTTGAATAGACTTGTAGCCGCCAAGATGAACATGTTTAATAAAATAAGTATTTTTCATACAAATTGTGTGTATTTTGGGGCAAAGATAGGCAAATAACGGCTTAGTCTTTGCAAAAGTTTAGACAAAACACTGCCCTTCTCCCCGATAGGTAGGCACGATTTCCACGATTTTTCCTTGCGAAATAATCTGCAACTGCGTAAAACGCTCACACAATTCCCCTGCTTTTGCGTGGCGAAAAAAGATAGGGTCGCCCACTTTCAAGGCTTCTTTTCCTTCATAAACCACAGGAGTCATTACCTCTCCCGCGCCTTCCAAGTCTATCAATTTTGCGCCGAGAGGTAGATAGGGTAGGGGAGCCTTGCCTTTTCCGATTTCTCCTGAAGCAATATAGCCCGCTCCTAAACAAGTGAAAATGTGCGGTTTAGGTTGCCTTACAATCTGTACAGCGAAGCCCGCAGCCGCCTCATATTTGAAATGGGCATAGTGATTGAAAACCGTAGGGGCATAAAAACCCGAACCCACAGTTGTTTCCGTAATCCCTGCCTCTTGTGTCGTAGATTCTAAACAGCCTGTGCCGCCGCCATTTACAAACTGTAACATAATGCCTTCTTTTTGGCAAATGTCTATGGCAGCTTGCCGAAAAGTGGCTATTTTTTGGATAGAACGCTTTTTTAACAAACGAACTAAGCCATTTTTGAGGCTTTGCCCTTTCACTGCATCTGGAACGCCCGCAATTTGCGCCTCATAGCCCATGATTCCTACAAGGGAAATATTAGCATATTTTTTACAGGTTTTCACAAATTTCTCCACGTCATCAGGGGTAAAAAGGCTGGAACGCCACACGCCAAAATGCAAACCGGGCAAGTCCATAGACAGGTCAATATCCATACAAATAGGGGCAATTATGCCATGTTGTAGCGCAATTTTATCTATAAGTTGAATATGTGCCTCCATATCTGCCATAAAAACGATTTTTTTGCCTTTTTTTATGGCTTGACAAAGGGCATCTATCTCTTGTTTGCCCATAGTAGGATAGCCCATCAGCAAATCATCAAAGCCTTTTTGACTCAAAAACAAGGCTTCAGAAGCCGAATAAGTCATCAAGCCTTTGAAAATAGGATTGCTGTTTAATATGTATTGTAACATTGCTACACAGCGCACAGATTTAGAGGCAACTCTGATGGTTTTGCTTGTGCCATTTCTGGCAATCGTAGTGGCAATGTTCTTGTCTAATAAATCGCGGTCGATGTAGGCAAGTGGCAGCGGCGCGTCCGCAAAGATATGTTGGTAATAGGAATATGACATGAATTTCGGTATTTGGGAGGCAAATGTAAGGATTAATTCTGTATTTTATACAAGTGATATTTCAAATTATGCCACTCGTCAGGCTCTATATCTCCTGCTAAACCCGCTTCTTTAATTGCAGTCTTTATGATTTTTTGGGCTGTAGCTCCTTTTTTATCTGTATAAAAATATTCTTCTAACAAAGGAATGATTTTATTATTTATCACTTTTTCCCAATCAAAATCTTTTTTCATAAATTCGGAATGTCCAATCAAAAAATCTTTGCCTTTTCGTGCCAAAATCTCTTTGTTCAGGCTTTTGAGAAAAATAGCCCCTTTTTCATCTGTGAAATTCTCGTATTGTGGCGGCATAAATTCAAACACAAAACGGCGGCGTAAAGCAATGTCTAACAAGGCAATAGACTTGTCCGCAGTGTTCATTGTACCCAAAATATAGACATTTTTTGGCACACAAAACGAGTCGCCTGAAGGCAGGGTTACAGACATTTGATACTCATTTCCCCAACGTTTGTCATCTTCTATGAGCGTGATAAGTTCCCCAAAAACCCGCGAAATATTGGCGCGATTAATCTCATCAATAATCAACACAAAATTTTGCAAAGTATCTGCCAAAGCCTTGTTACACAACTGTTTAAATATACCTTCTTTCTTTTCAAACTTCAAGATTTTGGCAGAAATATCGGGTTTTATGCCTTGTACAAAGTCTTCATAACTATAATTTTGATGGAAAGTAACAAAAGAGATTTTGCCTATTTCAAGCAATTCATCATAGCGTTTTTTGAGGCGAAAATAGTCCTTTTTATGGTTTTGGAAAAACACATTATCTGCGATTTCCACAGATTTGAAAATCGTAGAATAGGTTTTTCCTGTGCCTGAAGGTCCATACAAAATCTGATTTAAGGGGAAGCTCGTGCGTTGATAGACAGGTTTTTCCTCCGCTACATAGCTTTCTGTTTCGGCTATTTTTATTTTTTTGTCTATATCTCTTTGTAGATGAAGGGAATAAATGGCATTTTTTCGGATAGCTGCCCAAGTTAAGATATTCAATATCAAGTTATTAAAGTCAATTTCTTGAGCATTTACTTCAAAAATAGGGTTTTCCTCCCAGCCTTTTTTGCGCATTTCCTGCTTTAGTTCTTCTTCTGTAAAAGGGGGATTTTTATAATTTTCTTCCCAAGAAATAGCACTTCTTTTCGGCTCAAAACGATAATTCTCGGCAGACATCACATATTCAAACTGTTCTTTTTGACTGGCATTATAAGGCAATACTGAAAAATAAGGGACATAATTTTCCGCTTTAAAACCTACTTTTAACAGGTATTTTTCACTCCCTTTTTGGAATAAAAATCCTTCTTTTTGCTTGCTATACAGCCAATTAGCTATATTTGCCTTAGGTTCTAAGACAGAAAGATAGGCTTGAAAGGCTTGTATAAATTGGTTTTGATTCATGTTTTTTTCTCGCAGATTTTCGCAAATTAAACCGCAGATTTTCGCAAATTAAATGTAATATATTTATCAGGATTGAGGTAAAACCTGTTTTTAGCACCACAAATGGGCTGTTAATTCGTGTTAATTCGTGTAATTCGTGGCAAAATCTGCGTGAAATTCAAATTAAATTCATCAAATCCCCCACTTTGAGCGGCGTTTCTGCCATAAAGCCTTCGCCATATTTTACGCCTATAACATGCCCCGTATTGTGCGCGCGCGTGTTGAAAAAATCCCAAAACTCTGGCGTAGAAATATACGTAGCAGGTTCGGTGCTATGAGGGTCATAAAATTGCGATTTATGGGCTGCTACAGAAGCCATTTTTTGGGCATAAAAATCGCTAATATCGATAACAAAATCCGGCACAAGATTGTGGTCTTGTATATAATGGAAAAACTGTTTAGGTCGCCAAGCTGCTTGTTTTTCTCCTTCACAAAAAGTCTCTATTTTGATTAAACCACTCAAAAACAAAGCATTACGAACCAATTTTGCACCTCTGCCATGGTCTGGATGTCGGTCTAAAATGGCATTACATAATACGATTTCGGGCTGATATTTACGAATCATCTCAATTACTTTGTACAAATGCGCCTCATCTTCTACGAAAAAGCCATCTCTAAAACGGAGGTTTTCTCGGACCTCAACGCCCAAAATCATGGCAGCATTTATCGCTTCTACATCTCGAATTTCGGGCGTGCCTCTTGAGCCTAATTCGCCGCGTGTGAGGTCAATAATACCTACTTTTCTGCCTTCGGAAACCAACTTTGCAAGCGTCCCGCCGCAAGACATTTCTACATCATCGGGGTGCGCCCCAAATGCTAATACCGCTAATTTCATTATGTTTAAGCAAATTGTTGAACCTTTTTTAGGCTAATATCTTTCTTATATGACTTACGCAAAAGTTGTTTTTATAGGCGAGAATTTTCATGAATTTGGGCTGTTAATTCGTGAAAATTCGTGCAATTCGTGGCAAAATTCGTAAATCATGTCTCAAAAAGAGTAGCCTATTCCGCCCAAAAACTGCGTACTAACTCGATATTTTTTCAAAAACCAAGCATGTTCTATGATTGCAGCATTGTTTACGGGAATTGGGCGTTGCACATCTGTGAAAAGGAGGACTTGATTGAGGGTTGTGTAGCCCAAATAAGCTACTTCTACAAATAAACCTCGTGGCTTAGCTCCAAATCGATACCCTGCGCCCCAAGAAACATGTTGTACTTTCCATTTGTCATAGCGAATAGAATCTTGCCCATTTACTGCGTTATAGGCTATTTTTATCTTAGGATTTTGCGCAGATGCTCCCAATTCTACAAATGCGCCACGCCCCATCTCTCCAGAATATAAACGTCCTGATGCGCCAAAACCTGACATAACATAGTAACCTTTGGTTTTTGTTTGTTCGTCTATGCCCCAAGTTGTGCGAAAACTCGAACGAAAAATGTCTATATTTCCTGCCCAATGCTTCCATTCGTAGCCAAAACGAAACATGGCAGGTTTGAATCCGTCTAATGCGTAGCCGTAAGCAACCATAAAACTTTTGGAAGAGGGGGTTTCGGAGTGAAAGAAATCACCTATTCCGGTGCGTTTTTTGGCGGTATCTTCTTCGGGATACCAAGGGTTTTTTTGGGCAAAAGACGACACAATAACAACGCAAAACAAGGCTAAGAGACAATATTTTTTCATGTTTTTGACAAGGTTTTTTTGCAATCTTTTTTGACAAGATTGACAAGATAAGAAATAATAATAATAACTTTTCATGCTCATTGAAAACCGCTCACTGATGACTGCTCACTGTTCAAAGCATTCCTAATTCCAATTTTCCTTCCTCCGTAATCATATCTTTGTCCCAAGGCGGGTCAAAAGTGAGTTCTATTTCCACTTCTGTAACGCCTTCTACCTGCCCTACTTTGGTTTTTACTTCTTCGGGCAGCAACTCGGCGGCAGGGCAGGCAGGAGCAGTCAAAGTCATGACGACTTGTACTTTTCCTTCGTCTTTGACCAAAACATCATATATTAACCCCAATTCGTAGATGTTTATCGGAATTTCTGGGTCAAAAATCGTCTTGATTTGTGCGTAAATCGCTTCTTTATTGATAGCTGTCATTTGTGAATTGTTCATGGCTTTAATAACAAAATTTTGTTTGAATAGTTCGGGAATCTCACGCAGATTTTCGCAGATTGAATCGCAGATTTCCGCAAATTATGTTCATCTGCGCAATCTGCTCTTATCTGCGTTCATCTGCATGAACCAACTGAATCACAATCGGCTCATTTTCAATCATTTCTATTTTAGGCTTTGAACCTGAAACCACCATTCTATCCGCAGATTTGTCGTAATTTACTTTCCAATCTTTCACCTCTTCTCTCACGCCAATCGGATAAATGGTAAGCGTATCTTGCGTAACATGTATGCGCAAAAAGTTTTTGTAGCCTTCGTGCATGAATGAAGAAAAGCCTTCATTTTCATGGATTCCTAACACTAAGTTGGTGATAATGAGGTAGATACCAAACCAAGTCCCAGAAACGACAAACATGACTGCTGTAAGACTTGCCAAAAATAAAGCATTCGGACAGCAAGTTTCGTCCCAAATAGAAAGCCCTTTTAAGAGTTGATAGGTGAAAGCAAAGCCGATAAGATGCCCCATTCCATGGATAATCCCAGCCGTTTTGAACCATTTATTGCGCAAAATATCCGTAAATTGCCCCAGCCCAAATACCAAAACAGCCCCAAGTACCCACGCAGCTACTGGAAAAGGGATTTTTTCTGTGGCATTGCCAAACATGTCTCCTACGGTTTTTATGCCTGCTGTATTCATAAAAATGCCTAATACCAAAAAGAGAATTGCCAAAGTTAAGGAAAGTCCTTTGTTGATAAAAGCAAAGCGCAAGTTCTTCCAAATCAGGCTTTTAGAATCGCTTTGTGTAGGAAAAGTAGCTTTTAACTCTGCCGTTTCATGGCGTTCACGCACCTCTCTTTTTGACTTTCCTTCCGCATCTTTGCCATCTTTTTTCTCCACATATTTGAGGTCATAATTTTGCGGAAGCCCATGCGTAGGATGCAAAAAAGCCCCGCCTCCGCCTGCTGTAATCCTATGAAAAACAGGAGGTTGTACGCCCTCATCTTTACATTCATAATGGCTATAATGATGCAAATCGCCCGTAAGGACAGCTGCTAATTTGCCGCCATAAGCCCGAATTACTTTTTCTTCAAAAGTTTTTAATTTTTCGTAGGCAAAATCTTCTGCCTGTGTAGCTCTACGCACCCATGCAGGTTCGGCAGTACATAATATAACATTGCTTCCTGCAAAACCTCCATTTTGTTCTGCATACTTAATTACGCGCCGAAAATACTCCATTTGACCCAAGTCTATCTCTGAAACAAGCTGCACATCTATCGCCCAAATCCAAACATTATGGGGCAGTTTTATCGCAAAATAGCTATATTGTTGATAGGTTTCCCAGTTTCCAACAAAGCGTTTTTGGCAAAATATTTTCACAAAATTAGTTAGTCCGTCATACCAATCATGATTGCCAGGAACTGCATACAAATGTGGGCGATTTTCTCCCTCAAATTCAAAAGGAAAAGCGGCATTATACGGACCTAACATACGGTTTCTATATTCCAAAATATCTGCCGTAGGATATACCTCATCTCCGCCCATTATCAGCACTTTTCCGCGGGGAAGTTTTTCTGCATACACCTCCAATTCAGGCTGTGCCAAAAGGTGTGCCATCGTATAAGTCGCATTAAAGCCGTCTCCTAAATCCGAAACAAAATCAATCCACATATCTCCGACTTCTGTTATAGGCGTTTTTTGTTCCGAAATATCCCTTGACGCATCTATCGGGCTGTCTGCGGCATTGCGCATAAACTCCATAGACTCGCCCGTAGTGAGGGGCGTTTTGGACAAAGAAACGATATTGAGGTTGTCTGAGCCATTGCTATAATCATAAAAAGCTGCATTTTCTGTTCTAAAACCTTCCCTTTTGTCTGCGTAAGAGCCAAAAATAGAAGAAAGTGCCACTTTTGCAGCAGCATTAGCAAGGACACTCGGCGAAAACCATGCAACAGGTGCTTGTGGTGTAAATTTCATGGAATGGAAAGTATTACTGAATAATTTTGCGGTTTTTTAAACCGCAAAAGGCAGACAGTTAAG
>JAYUZN010000828.1:0-1902 GCA_043751755.1 Bacteroidota bacterium
AATGATGAAAATGACTGACCAATTTTCTTTTGAAAAACGCTTTGATAACAAAGATTTTATCAATTTGTTATATTACACAGGCGCAATTACGATTAAAGAGACAAATATAGATAAAACCATTTTTAACATTCCAAATTATGTAATAAAACAATTGTATTTTGAGTATTTTTCTCAAATATTGATGGATAGAATCAACTCAAATCATGACGTTTTGAAATACAATGAGGCTATAGATGAACTTGTTAGCCAAAATAACATAAAGCCTTTGGTCAAAGTGGTTTCTACGATTTTGTCGCGCCTTTCTAATCGCGATAATATGAATTTTGGAGAAAAGCATCTCAAAACCATTTTTGTTACGATTTTGATGTTTTCGGAAGCCTATTATGTTCATTCCGAATTGGAGTTGCACAAAAAATATGTGGATTTATTTATAGAAAGAACGAGCCGTTTTAACATTCCGTATCAATATTTGATAGCGTTCAAATATTTTTCTAAAACCAAATATGAGGAAATGCTAAAACTGCCCGAAGAAGGTGGGGAAACAGAATGGGAAAAGGTGATAGAAGATGGACGAAATCAGCTTCGGGGTTATACAAAAAGAGCTTATTTTCAAGCAAAACAAGACCTAAAGCCTTGGCTCATTGCTTTTGTAGGCGAAAATGACCTAATTGTAGAAGAAATTTAACCAAAATAACATGAAACGTGAAATCAAAATAGGGCTTACCCTCTTGAGTGCGGTGTGTATCCTGTATTTTTGGGTGGCTTGGATGAAAAATCTGCACTTTTTTGACGAAGGGCATAAAAATTATGTCATTATGTTCAACAATGTAAACGGCTTGTTGCAGGGAGCTTCTGTGAATGTATTTGGCTATCCGGCGGGCAGTGTGGAGTCCATTCAACCTATGCAAGACCATGTAGAAGTAAAGATTCGTTTGTTAGAAAGGATTGATATTCATATAGATGCGCTGGGAGAGATACAGTTGAAGGAGTTGATGGGGGGCAAGCAAATAGAGCTAAATCCGGGCAGGTCGGCGACTATTTTGCCAGACGGCGGGCAAATAAAGGGCTATATTTCGCCTGATTTGACAAGCGCGTTTTCTATGTTTGGCGATGCTTTGCATCAAGTAGATACGGCGCGCATCAATCGCATGATGACAAATATGGAGAAAATTACGGAAACTATGGCTACTTTTGCCCAAAATATTCACCTCGAACAGGTAGATGAAATGGTCAATCAGCTGTCGCTTACAGGCGTGGAATTGCGCAAAAGTGCTTCGGGAATTAACCTTATTTTGCAAGAAGTTCAAACCAAAAATGTGATAGATAGGGGGGATAGTGCTTTTCATGCCATTGCTTTGATGCTCAAAAATGTGGAAAAGATGCTCGAAAGTTCGGACAAAATGCTGGGACAAAGTGCGAATCTGCTCAATCAAGTCAATGATTTGATTGCGAAAACGGAGAGTAAAACCCTGCCGAAAACGGATTCTATTATGCAGCAAGTCATCGTAATGTTGAACAAAACGGATAATACGCTTTCTACGGTTGAGGACATTATTGGCAAGCTCAATCAGAAGGAAACGGTGGTGGGCAAAGCCTTGAATGACCCTGTTTTTCTGCAAATGATGGATTCTACGCTGCGAAATGTGAATCAAACACTGGAATATGTGCGAAAAGATAAAATAAAAGCCTCTGTAAGTTTGGGGAAATTGTGGTGGAAGTAGTTCACGCAGATGCACGCAAATTAAAACAGATAACGCAGATATAAGTTTGTGTTTCATCTGTGTTAGGAATGAATAGTAAATAAGTTCCCAATTTTATCGTAATTTTTGTAAAAGGTATTTGCCCCCCCGCCCCCCTGAAGGGGGGAGAAAGGCTTTACCCCCCTTTAGGGGGGCAGGGGGG
>JAYUZN010000829.1:0-16390 GCA_043751755.1 Bacteroidota bacterium
GTTTGTAAGTATATGATATACACCAAGATACAAAAAAAGCGTACTTTTTGTTTTACCATCTTTTTAGGGTTTTCTTTTGCCAAAATGGTCCTTTATGAGTATGGAAAAGAGAAAAAGCGTACTTTTTGTTTTACCGCATGTTTTGGGATATTTCATATTTAGAAATAAAAAAACGGGCTATACTGTGCGTATAGCCCGTTTTTTGCGAAAAATAGCCAAAATATTTGGGGATTTGGAAATGTACTTTTTGTTTTACCCCTATCAGTTGCGTGAAAAATTTCATAAAAAAACGAAACTCATAAATGACAACCCATTAATTATCACGTATTTATGCTAATTCTCAATTTTCAATTAATTTTCTCTATCTTTGCTTAAAAATTAGCTGATGTCAAATTTTAGAACTTGGTCTTTAACCAAATTGAATAAGCGATTTGGCTTGAATCGTTTGAGAACTATGCCTGAAATAGAAGCATGGGAGAAGGAGGCAGTTTTTCCTTTATCGGATTATGATACCTATTTCCTCAAAAATAGTCAGGATTTGTTGGCGGATAACGTCTTTACGTGGAATGAAGAGGAACTTGCGCAAAATTTTATTGGTCCCTTGTTTTCATGGCTCAAGTTTAGTTCAAAACACGCCAATATTTTTAATGAACGCTCTTTTGTGGGAGTCGTAGAGGGCGAAGAATTGAGTGGTGAACCTGATGCAATCATTGCTTCAGGGCATGACGAGCCAGAAAAACCCTATTTTTGTTTTCACGAATATAAAAAAGAAAGCCCCCCTTTATCCCCCCAAATTGGGGGGATAAAGGGGGGCGGAGATCCTGCGGGGCAGTGCCTTGCTGCTATGTTAGTCGCACAAGAGATAAATGAGCATAAATATCCTGTTTTTGGCATTTATGTTGTAGGACAAAACTGGTATTTTGTTGTGTTAAAAGGGAAAGATTACACGATTTCGCCGTCTTTTTCTGCCATTTCAGATGAGATTTACCCTATTTACCAAAGGCTTTTATGGCTCAAACAAACCATTTTGGATTGGATTCAAGTAGAATTGAAAATTGAAAATTGAAAATTACAGAGGATACATCTGCGTTATCTGCTTTCATCTGCGAAAATCTGCGTGCCAGAAAAAGCCTACTCAATACTTTTTTCCTCTTTTTTCAAAAAATCCCCCTTCCCCCCTTGTACAACCCAAAAAACTATGTATTTTTGCGCCCTAATTTTTAACAGTTGATAGTTAAAAATTGAAAGTGGAGAGCATTAGCCACTTTCAACTCTCAACTTTCAATTTTCAATTCCAGAAAATTATGATATTATACGTACCGATTATTTGTAGTTTAATTGCCTTGGGATACATGGCATACCTATCTTCGTGGGTGGAGAAACAGAGCGCGGGAAATGACCGAATGCGCTTTATCGCGAATAGCATTGCAGAAGGTGCGATGGCATTTTTGAAAGCAGAATATCGCGTGTTGAGCATTTTTGTTGCCATTACTTCAGTGTTATTGTTCGTACTTTCGCAAGTCGTAGAAAATTCGCATTGGCTGATTGTCGTTGCCTTCATTTTTGGGGCAGGATTTTCCGTTGCTGCAGGGTATATAGGCATGAAAATCGCCACAAAAGCCAATGTCCGAACCACAGAAGCGGCTCGTACAAGCCTTGCAAATGCCTTAAATGTGTCTTTCAAAGGCGGAACCGTCATGGGACTTGGCGTAGCAGGCTTGGCTGTTTTGGGCTTGACCTTGTTCTTTTTGCTGTTCTATAACATGTTTATGGGCAGCGAAATGACCGCAACTACTATGGGTAGCATGGTCAAAGTCTTGGAAGTTCTCACAGGCTTTTCGCTTGGCGCAGAGTCTATCGCCTTGTTTGCACGTGTGGGCGGCGGTATCTATACAAAAGCTGCGGACGTAGGCGCAGACCTCGTAGGCAAAGTAGAAGCAGGTATCCCCGAAGATGACCCTCGCAACCCCGCAACTATCGCCGACAATGTAGGCGACAATGTGGGAGACGTGGCAGGTATGGGTGCAGACTTGTTTGGCTCGTATGTGGCTACGATTTTGGGTTCTATGGTCTTAGGAAATTACGTAATTCAAGACATGGGTGCAGCAGGCATTTCTAGTGCTTGGGGAGGAATTGGACCTATCGTTTTGCCGATTGTTATTGCAGGTTTGGGCATTATTTTCTCTATAATAGGCTCATTTTTCGTAGGCGTAAAAGAAGGGGCAGACATCAATGCTGTACAATCTGCTTTGAACAGAGGCAACTGGATTTCTATTGCTTTGACGGGGGTGGCGTGTTATTTCTTGATAAATATGATGCTTCCCGAAACCATGAAAATGAATTTCTTTGGCGTAGTAGAAAATGGCGGCATGAAAGATATTTCTTCTTTGCGGGTCTTTGGCGCAGTCTTAGTAGGGCTTACCGTAGGGGCTTTAATTTCAGTTATTACCGAATATTATACAGGCATGGGCAAAAAACCCGTTCTTGACATCATCAACCGTTCGGGGACAGGTGCAGCGACAAATATAATTGCAGGCTTGGCTACAGGCATGTTTTCTACCGCCGCCCCTACGATTTTGTTTGCAGGAGCGATTTGGTCAGCCTACACATTGGCAGGCTTTTATGGCGTAGCGATTGCCGCTTCTGCGATGATGGCGACTACTGCTATGCAATTAGCGATTGACGCATTTGGTCCGATTGCCGACAATGCAGGGGGAATTGCAGAAATGAGTCATCTTCCCGAAGAAGTGCGTGGACGTACCGATATTTTGGATTCTGTAGGAAACACAACCGCAGCGATTGGCAAAGGCTTTGCGATTGCTTCTGCGGCTTTGACGGCTTTGGCTTTGTTTGCGGCTTATGTGCGTTTCACAGGCATTGACGGCATCAATATCTTCAAAGCTGATGTCTTAGCCGCCTTGTTTGTGGGCGGAATGATTCCTGTCGTTTTCTCTGCTTTTGCGATGAATTCCGTAGGAAAAGCGGCAATGGATATGGTAAATGAGGTTCGTCGTCAGTTTAGAGAAATTCCGGGCATTATGGAAGGCACAGCCGTTCCTGAATACGGGCGTTGTGTGGATATTTCTACGCAAGCGGCGCTACGTGAGATGATTCCGCCGGGATTGATAACGATTATTACACCGATTGTAGTGGGTTTGTTGATGGGACCAGAGGCACTTGGCGGCTATATGGCGGGCGTTACGGTTTCGGGCGTGTTGTGGGCTATTTTCCAATCTAATGCAGGAGGAGCTTGGGACAATGCCAAAAAAGCCTTTGAAAAAGGGGTAATCATTGATGGCAAAACCTATTACAAAAAATCTGAGCCACATAAGGCGGCGGTTACAGGCGATACAGTAGGCGACCCTTTCAAAGACACTTCGGGTCCGTCTATGAATATTTTGATAAAACTGACTTCTATTGTCGCCTTGACGATTGCGCCTTTTTTGGTAGAGAAAAATGGGGGACATGCAGCAAAACATACGGAAACTACGATGGTTGTAGTGGCTAAATCGGATTCTACAGGCAAGGTTGATGCTACGATTACAGCGATTCCTTCGGCAAATATTCATAGTACTTTGGGCACATTTGGGGCAAAAAAATTGGCAAATGGCACAGAGTTGAACATTCCTGCGAATGGCATTGAAAACAAACTCATTGCTTTTATCGAAGATAAAAATCAAGCCATTGACAAAGGCAAATGGTTTAGTTTCGACCGTTTGAGCTTTGAAACAGGGAAAACAACCCTCATTCCAGAGTCGCAAGAGCAGTTAAAAAATATTTCAGAAATCCTAAAAGCCTATCCTGCCGTTCACCTCAAACTTGGCGGCTATACCGACAATGTGGGCAAGCCTGAAGGAAATGTGAAACTCTCCGAAGCGCGTGCGAAAACGGTTGAGGCGGAATTGGTGAAATTGGGCATTGATAAATCTCGCCTCGAAGCCGAAGGTTACGGACAGGCACACGAAATCGCCAAGAATGATACAGAGGAAGGCAGAGCCAAAAATCGTAGAATTGATGTGCGAGTAACGAAGAAATAAGGGCTAAGATTTCAAGGTTAAAATAAACCTAAAAGGCGGTTCGCTTGTAAAAAGTGAGCCGCCTTTTTTTGGATAGTTCTCCTAAAATAAGTACTTTTGCACAAGAAAAATAGCTTTTTATGCAACTACAAAGAATAGAAATACGCAATTTTAGGCTCTCTGGGAAAGACCTCATTTGGGAAATACAACCTGATGCCAGCATATTAGTCGGCAAAAATGGCACAGGAAAAACGACTGTACTACGGCTTATTGCGGCTGCCCTCAAGCAAGTGCGCACAGCCGCAGATATGGCTTTGTTGATTCAAATGGAAAGCATTTCTTTTTATTTTGAAGGAGATAAGGTAATAGAAATAGATGGAAATGGGGAGATTTTTTCTTCAAGAATAGCCATAAATGAGGTCAAAAGTGAGTTGATAGAGACCTTTGACGTGCCTCATGCACAAGGTTATTCTATTTTAGACGGGATATTACAGATTTTAACCAACCGTTTTTTGCTTTTTCAATCCAATCTACGCAAAGACATTGACGCTTTATATACTAAAAAACACAAATTTTCTGCCAAAGAAATCGAACAAATCGAACAAAATGTAGCCATTAATAATGAGCGTAGAGAACGGTTTGAAGCGACTATTAATCATTTTTTTGCAGATTCAGACAAAGTATTAGGAATAGAAGAAGATTTTATTTTTATATTAAATAACGAACTTCCTTTGCCTGTAACAGCTTTATCTTCGGGCGAAAAGCAATTATTATTGATTTTATTGAAGGTTTTTTTGGAAAACGAACAGCCTTCTCTGCTATTGTTAGACGAACCCGAAATCTCACTTCATACCTATTGGCAGCGAGAATTGCTCACACAAATTCGTAACATAAACCCTCATTGTCAGCTACTTGTGGTAACACATTCGGGGTCGCTTTTGGGTAGAGGCTGGATGGAAAACTTTGTGAGAATTGAGGAGATTGTCTTTCCTTATAGAACAAAAAACGCCAATATTTCTCCCTTAACTATTCGCAATAACGAAAAAATGAAACGAATAATAAGTGAGTTAAATAGTTTCAAGGGGGAAATATTTGAAAGGTCGTCTTTATTTAATGAATTTCTTAAAAAAGAGAAAGATTTCAATGCCAAAGAAGCAAGCGAGTTATTAGAGGCACTTCGGACGGAAGGGATTATTCCTAATAGGCTCACTTACCTGGAGTTAATCAAAAAAATGGAATGGACAGAGGCTAAATCATTCTTGGTAAATATAGGGGAAGATATTTACTATCTAAACCTTATGCTAAAAAAAGCACCTAATTTCAGCATTAGTATTAAGTTTTTTGAGGAAACGACCAAAAACTCCCTAAAACCTGACATAAAACTCGACATTATTTTATTTAATACTTTATTCTCCAAAACCACGAATCTCGCCGAATGTCTCAAACTCGAAGCCTTACGCAAAGCCTATAATATCCCTGTTGATGAGTTATATAAACAAAAATTATCTTTCAAAAATATTCCTTTAACGATATGACAGCCGCAGAAATCGTAGAAATTTGGATAGAAGAAGCTGAAAAAGAGCGAAAAACCGTTGCTTTGGTCGAAGGCTTGCAAAAAGATGAGGCTTTTTGGCAAGATATGTTCGATTTTTATACAGAAGGCAAGGTTTCTTTGGATTTTCCTTTTGCAACAAAAGGCGGAAAAACGGGCAAAGATGCTTTTAAGCCTTATTATTCTTTGTTAAATACCTTTTCAGGTCGCTTTGTTATTTGCAGAGATAGCGATATTGAGCATTTGTATAATAAAGAAGTAGAAAGGCTGTTCCAAACACCTTATCTGTTTCATACACATAGTTATAGTATCGAAAATCATAAATGTTTGCCTAAAAATTTGGCTAAAATTTGCAAAGAAATTACAAGTAAAGAATATGATTTTCAACTATTTATGAATACTTATTCTGAAATTACGTACCGTTTTCTTATCATTTATATAGGGTTGCAAGAAGAAGCCTATTTTTTGCCTGAACATATAAAAAGCAACGGAGAAAAGGGAGAAGATGTTTCTGAAGAAATAAATAAATGGACAACAATCAGTCAATTATGGCAAAAAAATAAGGTAAAAAATATTCTCAAATATGACAAGAATATTTTTTCTATTTCAGCCTTAGATCACTATTGGTGTTCACTCAAAACAAGGATTTCAGAATATGAAAAAGAAGTAAAAAGGGAGCTAATTTCACAAAACTGTTTTGAAAATATGGCTGCAATAGACGCAAAATTAGCCGTTTGCGAAGAGAAATATGCAAAGAAAATTGCCCAAACAGAAACCTATCATTACCTCAATGGACATATTTTGTTTGATGAGGTAATAAAGCCTTTGTTTTATCAAGTCAAAGAAGCATTAATTACCCAAAAAGAGTCCGAATTACCCGCGCATATTCAACAAGAATATCGAAATAAAGCCTATCAAGTAGATGTTTTTACCCGTTTAGACATCAGTTACAAGCAATGTTTTGTTCCGCCAAATATGTGTCATTTTCTACAAAAAATCGGAAATGATATACAAGCATTTTATTGATGATTTATTACTTAGCTTAAAAAAAAAACAGGAAATACTATTTTTTTTAGGATAATCTCAACTTTTATGCGTAACTTTGCGTATAAATACAATATAAGTCGCTTTAATTGATAAAAATATGCACTTTCGTAACCTCGGAGACATTGTAAAAACCTTACAATTGCAATATCGGCAAAAAATGCGCTTAGAAGACATAGGCGCGAAACCTGCTGCACCTGTGGGGTATTTGGCAGATATGGCGTTTGTCTTAGAAGAAGCCCCTTATCATGCTTCGGAGGCGGCTATGTGCGAAAATCTCATTTACCCTTCGCTCAAAGAGGCATGGAAAAAATATATAGATTCATTGGCAATTTGGACGGAGGCAAAAGTAGGCAATTTTCAGCCTAAATACCTCATTAGCAAGCGTTCTGAATATGGAAAAATCGTGTTAGATACGCCTTTTCTCGGCGTAGTTGTCCCAGCTTTTGAGGGGTTTGGGCAAGCATGGACAAGCTGTGTGCAGCAGCTTTACGACTTGCAGCAGCTCAATCAAAATCCTACTTTGTCTATTTATGGCATTGTTACAAATGGAGAATTATGGGAGTTTGCGAAATTGGAGCAAAATGTGCTTACCTATTATTCGCAACGCTATGATATTGTAGAAACCGAAAAGCTGTTTCAAGGCTTGGTAAATGTGTTGGGGCTTTGTAAAAAAGGGATTTCTGTTTAGATTTCACGCAGATTTTCGCAGATGAGAGCAGATAGCACAGATGTAGGTTTTTATCTGCGAAATCGGCTTTCATCTGCGCTTATCTGCGTGAACCCACCCTCAAAAATCCGAATCATCAAACCAATATTCACATTTCCAAGGGTCGCCTATATAATGGCGTGTCAGGCGCATCCTTGCTCGCCCCGTTCCCGAATAGGAAAGAGACTCATTTTCTGTAATGCTTAGGTTAAAATTCCGCACCAAAAAAGCCGTTGTATCCGTTGTGTCAAGCTGCACAAAAAAATTCCAATCCAAATTGATTTGCTGTACAGACTGAAATAATCGGTAAGAAATCCCCATTTCCGTAGTTCTATCCCAAGAAAAATTTTGCCCTTTGTCGAAATCATAATATTCAAACACAAAATTGGGGGCAAATAATCGTCCATACATACTCGTATCTCGCAGCTCATAGCCGTTTTTGAACAATTTGAAATAGCCTTCTACAGAAATCGGATTTCCCAAAGAGTTAAGGTCATTTAGCCCATTTTTGTTGTAGCTTGGCGCAAAAGGATTGCAACTGCTTAGTAGCAAGCTGATGACGAGAAGGTATAGTGCTTTTTGCAACATCTATATTGTGAAAAATGAGGTGGATTGTGTAAATTTTAGGCTATGTACCTACACCCGTACAAAACCATTTTGAATTACTTTTTTATTCCCATTTTAATCTTCACCAAAGGCAAAATATTTCTCGCCTCATCTGCATACACGATTCCGCCCATGCTTGGGTCAAGGATATAGGTATAGCCATTTTCTTTTGCCACTTGTTCCACAATTTTATTGGCTTTTGTGCGAATCGGCTCTAATAAACGTGCCTCCTCTTTTGCCACAGCCTCGTCCATTTGCCCTGCTTCTACCTCCAAACTTTGTAGCTCTGCCATGCGGTTTTGTTGCTCTTTTTCATTGAGCAAATGCCCATTTTCCTGCAACGTTTTTGCTTTTTGTTGATAAGTAGCTTGCAGGCTTTCATATTTTGCTTTGTTATTATTGACAAAAGACTGTAATTGCTTGCGTGCTGCTTTGGTTTCGGGCATGGCTTCGAGCAGTTCCGCAGAATTGAGGTAGCCCACTTTTTCGCTGCCTGACGTTACTTTGAGGGCAACTTGCGCCTTCGCACTATCTGCGGCGGTGGGAATCAGGCTTTTGGTACTCGTATCTGTAACAGCCGCCGTTTTAGGGGTCGAAGTTGCAGCAGTAGTTGTGCTATCGGCTTTCGGCGTAGCTTTGTCGGCTGCTTTTTTGGGATTGCAAGCCCAAAGGCTCAGCGAAAGTATGAAAACGGAGATGATGATTTTGGTCATGATTATATGGTTGTTTCACGCAGATTTTCGCAGATTTAACCGCAGATTTTCGCAGATAATGGCACTTCTGATACGCTCAGTGTTCAAATCTGCGAAAATCTGCGTCCCTATCTGCGAAAATCTGCGCGACAAAGGTACGATTTTCCCTTCATTTTTCCACGATTTACTTGTTTTTTTCTACTTCATCCAAAATAGCAGCTGCCAAACGCTTTGCCATTTCGCCACCACCAGAGAATTTGAGGTGTGTATAATCCTTTTGCGCCCAGTTTTTTTCTACCCACTGTCCCATACTATTTTCGCCGCCCATCGCCTCAAAGGTATTCCAGTACAAGAGTTTATGTTTGTGAATGAGCTTGTCTTGCATCTCTAACAAAAAACGGATTTGCTTGGGCGTTTTGTATTCATCATTTATTTTTTCGCCCCTATCGCTTACCCCAATGAGCAAAATGGGCGTTGTAGGAAACTGTTTTCGCATATAAAAAACCGTAGAATCCATTTCTTTAGCATACTGAATCAGCCCGACATCTGTGCCTCTTGATACATTTAAGCCATATTCTAACACGACCAAACTATAGGATTGTAGGTTATTCATCTCTGCAAACATTTGACTATCAATGCGTAGCAAACTTGGACCCGCATTTCCCCGTAGGGAAAAATTATCTATATAAACTCCTGCCTCATCTTCGAGACTCATGCCATAGATTTTGAGGGTTTCGCCTACATTGGGAAACGAGAAATGAACTTTATGCGCATTTGCTTGCTGCAATGTATGGGACTTTAGCTTGTTTGTGGCAGAAAGTTGAGCTGTTTGAGGGAGATTTTTGTCAAAATAGTATTGAAAATTGACAGGATTTGTGGCTTCATAATAGATTTTTGCTTGCGAAAAACGCTGTAAAGTCGCAATTCTATACAAGGACGGAATGCGATATTCGACAAACGCCCCTTCTTCTGGCACAAAGGTATTACCGCCAATTCCAAAACGGATATTGTCTTCTTTTTCGATAATGGCGTAGGTTTTCCAGCCTTTGTAGTCGTGTTCGAGGGTAGGGCGAAGGCGAGCAACAGGCGAAGTGAGGGGAACATAGCCTACTCCATGTCCGCCATATAATTGCTGCAAGGTGTCGCGAAGTTGTGCCAAAATCATGTCTCCTTCTACAAAAGAATCTCCAAAAAAGGCGATTCGGGCAGATTTGCCTGTTTTTTTGAGGGTTGTCAAGGCTTTTATAAAGGGCAAAATGGCATTTTTATTTTCACTAAAATCTTCTATACAAACGATTCCTGACTTGCAAGTTCTGTTTCCATTGGGCTGTTTTAGGCTGTCTTTCTTTGCTTGTTTTGTATCTATAGGCAAAGGACTTATATCCGATAAAATATGAATAGGTTTAAACTGATAAGTCCCTACTGTAAACGCTGGAATATAGGATAAAAGGCAGAGGAGGAGAATCACTGAAGAGATAGTGAGGAGGATGTGTTTCAAATAATTGTGTGACATGTTAAGAAATTGAAAATTGAGAATTGAAAATTAGCATAGATACATAATAATCAACTACTTTACGCACTGGCTGCCGCAAGCGTCCGCTTGTGGCAGTTATCTTGAAGCGTCCGCTTCCATACTCGAAGCGGACGCTTCAAGAAAGAGGGTACAAGCGGACGCTTGCACCAGCAGCGAGGGTGGCGCGCTCTTGAAAAGTGCGCTACCCTAATACAGACAAGTATTTTTCAGCCCCCAAAATTACGCAAAAAAGGCAGACAACTTGCGTTGCCTGCCTTTTTATAGGAAAAATCTAATAAACTTTTCTTTTTATTGACAATCAAAATCCACGCGGCGGTTCAAGTAATCCAATGCACCGACTTTAGGATTTTTGTTGCTGATGCTTCCGCCACCACCAACTCTAATTCCGCCATTTGTAGAAATGGTAAAGCGGCTTCTGTCAATACCGAAGTTGCCTACGATAAAGTTGATAGCACTTTCGGCACGTTTTCTGGCTACAGCTTCGCTCTTATCATCTTGTCCTGTAACACGCACAGATACGCCACCATGGTCAAGCATATATTTGGCTACGTAGAACAAATCTGGATAGAACTCTTGTTTGATAACAGAAGAACCATTGTCGAAGTGCGCAGAAGGGAGGTTACATTCTCTAACGGTTTGAATAACTGTACCATTATTGGCGTTGTTATTAACCGGATTTACCACTGCGCATTTAGTACAGTCAAATTCTTGTGGTTTTGGCATTTCAGGCATTACAATCGCTCTGCCATTTGCATCTACTAATGCGCCAGATTTTGTACTTGCTTCTTTGTCTCTGCAATCAGGAACGCCGTCCCCGTCTGCATCTTTAGCTACGCCTTTTGCATCAACTGGGCAGCCTTTTGGAGAAAAAGGTTGGTCGTCAATAGCATCAGCAACGCCGTCATTGTCTGTATCAAGGGTTCTACCACTCCCGTCAACTGTTACATTGTTAGGTGTACTTGGGTCTTTGTCAAACAAATCAGCCACACCATCACTGTCGGCATCGTCTGCAAGCCCTTTCATCATTTTCTTGTTGTCAGCAATAGACTGTGCTTGTGGATTGTTTGGATTCACCCACCACAAAGCGTCTGTACTGTTTTTGCCAAGACGTAAGCCTACGTTTACAACTGTATTTCCCCAAACATCATTTCTACGGCTCAGTTGACTGGTGCTTGCGCCTTGTCTTTCGCTCCATCTCACGCCATCATACAAATCCGAATTTGAGTAAATAACTCTTTCCTCAATTCCGATTTCTACGCGACGATTAATTTTGTAGCGAAGCCCAAGAGAGCCTGTTAGCATGGGACGTATATTGGTAATATGTCCACTCTTTTTGCTTTTTAGGCGAATAGGTGCGTCAGATTCCACATCAGACTCATAGTTATATTTGCTTCCCGTTGCGTCATCAGCTTTGAGCATAGTTTGAAGGGCTTTGCGCACTTCTCTTCTATACCGCATGTCGTCCATGAATTTACCATTAGAAGCGGTTACGCCTTTCACAGTACCTTCAAAATCATATAGTTGATATGCGCCATTTGTTCTTTTTTTGGCATCAACAAGGGTTTGATATGCCATGATACCAGGACCTACCCCTAGATACAAATCCCACTTATTTTGTTCTTTGTAGTAGTTGATGTTTCCGATGTGGAAAACGGCTTGCGCTGCAACATCAGCCATTTTTGCAGCATAGTTGTAGGCTACATATTTGGCTACGCCTGTTTGCGGATTGTAGTAGCTTGCACCAGGTGTAGGACTCGAAAATGGATTGGGGTAGTAGCCATTTTTGCCATCAGCAGTGCCGCCGAGGTGACCTGCATAGCCCCTATTGAGCTTGCTGTTAAGTCCGCGGGCGAAGTTGTAAGAGCCTAAAACACGAATAGACATTACGTGTCCGATGGCTTTTTCTATATCGCCGCCGCCACTGAATGTACGCGCTCCGCTTGTGATAAGCACAGGCGTAACATCACCATAGATGGCACTTTGCCCGATGAAGCCGCCAATTTTCCAGCTATTGCGCATCTTAGCTGGGTACAAACCTTCACCACGGTCGTACTTTTCTTGTTGTTCGCGGTATTTCGCGGGAATACTGTCCCCTTCTTCCGCTTGCGCGAATACGTTTCCAGATACGACTGTACCCAGTAAAACGGTAAGTAAAAGGTTTCTCATCTTTTCCATATAAAAATAAAAGTGTAATACAAAATCAAAAAAATGAAGTGAAGATTGCCTCAATTTTGGGACAAAGGTACTCAATTTTTGAATAGTAAGTTGAAATAAAATAAAATAAATATATAATGATAAATATTTATGATTGGAAATGGCTTAATTATCAACTATTTGATTGTGCAAATTACTGTTTTACTGCATTATACATTTGCATAATTGTTTGCAAATCGAAATTTTTTTTTTGAGGGATTCCCTCAGAAAATATAATTAAGTCATTGTTTTTTTGAACAATATATTGAAAATGGTAGCTTGTCCCTATGTCTGCATCTTTCCTTTCTACGACAAAGCCTAAGGAATCCTCTGCCATTATCTTAGCAAAATCACCTTCCAATTTTTCCTCCTCTAATCTGTTCCGAAGCCAACTCCCAGCCGTTTCCCCAGAATCTAAAGGATACATATCTACACGCATATTAAAGGGAGGTAAACTAATCATCAATGCCTTCTCGCGAGATTGAGGGTCTTCAGTTATCGTTGCACCTTCGGGGATTTGTACAACTGTAGGAATGCCATACTTTTCCAAATTAAATGCAGACAAAGAGACATTATCATTTGCACTATTTTCTGTATTACATGCCGAAAGATAGCTTCCTAATCCTATTAACAACACAGAAAAAATAATTAGCCCAAATCTCATGAGTTTCAGTTTAATTGGAAAATCTCCACAAAAGTAAGAAAGGATATTTGAATAAACAAAATATTTCACGTATTTTCGTGCAGTTTTTTTTTATTTCAGGTAGTGTAAATACGTAACATGTTGATTATATGAAAATTATATTGATTGGATATGGTAAAATGGGCAAAGCTATCGAAGCCGAAGCCTTGCAAAGAAACCATATAATTGTAGCCATTATCGAAAAAAATGCGCTCCATAAACTACATGAAATCTCCTCATTTGGGGCAGATGTCATCATTGATTTCACTCACCCTGACAGCGTTCTGCCCAATATTCGGGCTTGCGCAGGTTTGGGGCTACCGATTGTGTGTGGCACAACGGGTTGGGCGCAACACTTAGACGAGGTAAAGGCAATAACCGCTGCAAACGCACTCGGATTTATTTTTAGTTCTAATTTCTCGATTGGCGTAAATCTTTTATTCAAACTTAACAAAGAATTGGCTAAATGGATGAATCCTTACCCAGAATATGATTGTTTTGTAGAAGAGCAGCATCACCGCCATAAAGCAGACGCGCCAAGTGGCACAGCTTTATCCCTTGCAAACGACATCATAACGAACTTGCAAAGGAAAAATTGTATTGCTACCGATATTTTACAATCTCGTAGCCCGACAGCCGAAGAATTGTCGGTGGGCTATATCCGAAGTGGAGAAATAATTGGAAAGCACAGAGTAAGCTATAGCTCTGATATTGATACGATTAGCATTGAACATTCGGCACATAATCGCAGAGGATTTGCACTTGGGGCAGTAATTGCGGCAGAATGGATACAAGGTAAGCAAGGTTTTTTTAACTTTGCCGAAATATTTTGAGTTTTTTCGCTACTTATTGTTGAGTTCTCGCAGATTTTCGCAGATGATAGCAGATTTCGCAGATGATAGCGTGTATTTTATCTGCGAAATCTATCTTAGGAACAAAAATTAAATAACTTGCCATTTTTCTCACCACTAAGGCACGAAGAAACACAAAGCTGTATGGTAAAAGAAGACCTCTAAGCCAGACTTTTTCTTTCTTAGTTTTCTTTGTGCCTTAGTGGTAAATTAGGATTTTATTCTTTTCGTGTTCCTTATATCTGCGAAAATCTGCGAGAAAAAAAACAACACAAACAAATGACATCAGCAGCAATTTTTTATTTGACTCTCTACCTACTTTCCGTACTTGGTACGCGCATAGGTTTGTATAAACTTTTTGAAAAGGCAGGCGAAGAAAAGTGGAAGGCTTTTGTGCCTGTACTAAGCGATATGGTTTGGATAAAACTCCTTGGCAAGCCTACTTGGTGGGTCGCAATGTGTTTTCTCCCCGCAGCGCGCACGCTCGTAAAGGTGCAGATGCGCATAGATTTGGCAAAAGGCTTTAATCGCAATAAATGGTGGGAGCATGGGGCAGCCGCTATTTTGCCGTTTTTGTATTTTCCCTATATCGGCTTTCAACCTACGGGCAAACTTCCTTCCTCAACCGCAGAAACGCCCAAAAAGCGGGGCGCACTGCCTACACAGCCCCAAGGCGTTGTGTACCTCACGCCTGAACAGCACAAGGAGTTTTATCCCCTCAAAGTCTCTGCGGGAAGAGAATGGTATGATGCCATTTTGTATGCAGGAACGGCGGCTGTTATAATACGTACCTTGTATTTTGAAGCCTTTGTAATTCCTACGACTTCTATGGAGCGTACTTTGATGGCAGGAGATTTTTTGTTTGTGAGCAAATTTCATTATGGTTGTAGAATGCCTATGGTTCCTTTTGCCTTGCCTTTTGTCCATAATCAAATGCCTGTTGTAGGCGGAAAATCCTATCTCGCACCCTTCGACTTGCCTTATTATCGCTTGCCAGGACTTACGAGCATCAAACGCAATGATATTGTGGTATTCAACTATCCGGCGCATGACATAGATGATACAGGCATTATTCCGTATGGAACGATAGAGGAGCCGAGCATGAAGGAAAACTATATAAAACGTTGTGTAGCAATGCCTGGAGATATATTAGAGGTAAAAGCAGGTCAGTTGTTTATCAATAATGCGCCGGCTATTCGCCCAGCATTTCAGCAATCTTCGTATTGTGTAGATGGGCGGGTTTCTCCAGCAATAATGGAAAAAACAGGTTTTAGGGTATATAATCCTCAAAAGCCTGACAATAATGCTGATTGCGTGTATTCGGATAGGACAGGCTGCAATACAGGCTATACCATTTGGTCGCCTCCTGCTATGGTAGAAAAAGTAAAAACTTTTCCTGATATAAAAAGTGTAACAGAGCAGTTAGTCCCCGCAGAGGCAAGAGAGGAAGGCATCTATCCTTCGGGCATTACCAAACAAGGGCTTGTGTTGGAACATAGTAACAGGGACAATTTTGGTCCTTTGAAGTTGCCAAAAGAAGGGGAAGCCATTGTTTTGACGGAAAAAAATTACCGCTTATATATACGTTGTATAAAAGTCTATGAAAAACGGGAATTTGAGTACAAAGGAGGCAAGTTTTATATAGATGGAAAGGAAACTACGCAATATATTCCCAAGATGAACTATTATTTTATGATGGGCGACAACCGCCACAATTCAGGAGATAGCCGTTATTGGGGTTTTGTGCCTGAAAATCATATTGTAGGTACGCCGATTTTCATTTTCTTCTCTACCGAAAACTTCTTCAATCCAAGCAAATGGAGATTGAGCCGTATCGGGACTTCGTGTGTGAAGTAAGTTATAAGTAGTGAGTCATACATAACGAACAATCCGTTGTCAATGCAGCCGTTGTCAGTGCAGCCGTTGTCAGTGTCCTCACTGACAACGGCGTGCTGTGTCATTTATTCCACATGTTTCATTTTAATTACCAAAGGGACCACCATTTTCTGGCTAATTTTGGCATTAAACGCTGCCTTATCTTCGTCATATTGTACATCTTCTGCCTTAACACAACTTTCTCCGAATACCTTTTCTACTCTTTCCAATAAATTCCCAGATGTTTTGGCGATTTCACTCATTGTGCTTTCTATATTTAATTTAGACTTTGAATACAACACGCACATCCATTCATCTCCTATTGGGTTTCCGAGTTCAATAAAATAGTCTTCGTCAGGCAAGGCGATTTCGTTTTGGGCATAATCTAAGCGTGGACTCATGTCTTTTTCGTAGGGAAAAAGGCATGAAATGTGGTCATTCACATCTAAACTGAGGACATAGACGTAGGCGGTTTGCTTATTTTGTGCATAAATACGAAAACAAGTTCCATTTTTATAGCTTTTTTCTGTGGTATAAAAAGGGATACCTTGCTTGGCTACTTGAATCTGTGCCAAATTTGAATTGGGGATATTCATACCCTCTTCTTTATTCGTATTTGTTACCGCCATTTCTGTA
>JAYUZN010000830.1:0-7878 GCA_043751755.1 Bacteroidota bacterium
ACAGTTCAGATTCGCACTGTTTTTGAGCGCAAAATCCTTGTTGAAAATGTGAATATCCCAGTTCAATTTATCTTTTCTATAGCCCAAAGTAAACGAAAAATCATCAGATTTCTCCTCCGTCATCTGCAAATTGCCCACATTGAAGGTCATCGTTCTCGTTTTTCCATACGCCATATTGATATTCATGCCACTTTTCAAAGTCGTATTTACCCCAATCAAGGGCGACATTTGCTCCTGAATTTGTGCCAAAGGAATGTTTTTTATCGGATTGAAATTCACCATCGGATTGCCCGCAAAGTCCGTTCCAGCGTCCACATAATTATCGGCATAGCCATCTTTGTCAATGTCTTTTGCATTAAGATTGCGGGTATAACTGCCCACTGTATAAGTCCCACGATAGTTATGCTTAATGGTAAAAGCCGTAAAAGTTTGTTTCATTTGTGGGAAAGCCGTCATAGGCGTGAAGTTCACACTCCAATTCGGCAATGGAATGTTAGGGAAAGCAGAAGTGCCTATTTTATCACTTTTGATAATCCCATATCCTGCCAAAAACGCTGGCAACAAGACCTCCTGCGAAGTGCGAGCATATCCATTGTGATAGCCATCTGCCAAAATATCATTGGGAATATTCACGTTTGTAGGCAAAAATACCCGCGAAGTATTGGCGAAATATAGCCTTTCAGAAATGTCTTTTCTCGCAGTTGAAAACCCCTCAAAAGCCCCTTTATTTGACTTTCCAAATGCCGTATTGATGAATATATACGAAACAGAATAAGTCCCCGAAAACTGCTGGTCTGTATGTCCATATTCTGTATTTTGGTTGCTCCAACGGAACATTTCACTCTCATTTTCGGTCTGATTGCGCGTGGCAGTAACATCAATTTTGAAGCCGGGCAAAGGCTGTAAAGCGGCTTTTACCGTAAGCTGCGTTGTAATGTTACGCGCCCAATAATTCGACAAAGTAGTATCTTTGCTTATCCAACCATAGCGCGCTGCGGTGCTACGAATGTCTTGCTGCGAACCTGCCAAAAAGCCCCAAGTAGGTGGCACTATCGGCGATTTGCTGTTGTTCATGCCTGTAGTCGTATCTCTGAAAATAAAGTCCGCACCTAAGTTGTCATTTACGCCCAAATAGCCCGGCAAAGTCGTTCCAGCCGTTTGATTATAGGCGATGTCTGCATTTTTTACGCTAAAAATAAGCCTTACCATGCCTCTCAACAAAGCCTTAAAAATCTTGTATTCTGGGGGCGGATTGAGTTTGTGCGCATCTTTCCAATCGGGATTGATGATGACAGGCGGCTTGACTTTTGGCGGTTTTGGCGGCTTGATTTCCTTGCCATTTTTGTCTTTTAGCGGAGGTGCAGTGCTTTTTGGCGGTGCAGGAGGAGCCTTGTAAGGGGCTGCATCAAGGTATTTTTTAAGAGCCTTATTTTTTCCATACAAAGCATCAAAATCCAAACGCCCTTGGGATTGAAGATTTTTGCTATTTATAACGGTAGAACCCAACCCCTTGTTCACTTCGGGCGGATTGAGCCATTGAAAAGTCCCTGCATACGTAATATTTCCTGTAACCCAATCCGTCAATTTGAACTTGTTGAAAGGCAAAGTATAAGCCATATTCACATTGTGATTGTAGCCGATTGTGCGCCCCATCGTGATTTTTCGGTTGTAAACACGCTGATAAGGCTGCCCATTTTGCATAATATACTTCGTATTAATCGTGTCCTGCCCAACATGCAAGAAATTATCCGTCCAACGCCCAATCGAATCTCTGTAATTCTGGTCTGTTTCGTTCCAGTAGCCTTTTACCTCATCTACCCTTGCATTGTTAGCTGCATTAAAATTGAGGCTTAGGCTTTTTGTCAAATCCCAAGCAAGCTGATAATTGCGGGTAAGCACAAAGTTTTTGGTATAAACAGGGGTCGTAATTCCGCCAAAAGAGGTGGCACGATACAAGTTTTCCGAAAACTGCCTATCTCCAATCAAACTCACCGTTACGGACTTGGGCAAAGGCGAAAAATTAAGTTCTGAAATGGGATTTTTATGTTTCCATTTCTTAAAAGGCTGAATATTAATCGGTTTTGCGACTGTATAGCGATAGTTGAGCGAACCCCGATAGGTATTTGTGTACATCTTTTCGCTCATGTAATTTCGCCCAAGTTGGTCGCTGTACGCAAAAGACGCATCTATGTTTTCGATGTCCCAAAGATGCGATTTTCCGCCTGTGCCGGTCTTGTTTTTCTTAATGTTATTAAAAGCAAAGCCTCTATTTCTTTGATAAGTTTGAATGACTGTTTTAATGGCTCGGACAGAATCCCGACTTAGCCCTTTGTACATATTTTTGGTCAAAACATCTGCCTGACGAGGGTCATATACAGGATTGCCAAACTGCTCATCTTGGTTAAGGTGAACAGGTAGGTTTATTCCCCATTTTTGGGGCAGCAATTTATGCAACTGAAAATCGCCCATTGCGCTATATTTGAACACATCTTCGCGGGTACGTTGGCTAATGCGTTGGTCAAGTGTGCCAAAACCTGCCTTTTTTTCCTGCAAAGAAGCCTGTATCGTTCCAAAATCAGCAAGCGTGAGGTTCAAATTGGCATTTGCTGCCCACGCAGAACTTTGATTGAAACTGGTAAGACTCAATTCGTCCATCCAAACTTCCATACAAAGGGGACCCTCTCCCGGATTTTTGGGATTGCGAACGCCAATCATAATGCTATGAATGTCGCTGAGTTTGGGCGTACCTTTTACATAAATTTTGTGTCCTTGGGGCAAACCATTTTCATACAAAAACCTATCCAAAATGCCAAAAGAGGCTTTGTTACGGGCATCTTTGGCAGTAGTCAAAAGTTCCAATGCAAAGAAAAATTGGTCTTTCCATATATTTTCGGCACTTTGAAGATTGGGCGCATTGGGGTCAGAAGGAGTCAAAGGAATTTCGTACTCGTAGTAGTTCAAATCATTGTCTAAGCCCAAACGAATGAAGGCAACCGCATCTCCTTTTTGGTCAAAAGAAGAAGGAGGAGTTATGCCGTCATTTCTATATTCGGAGTGAACAAACATGCGCAAGTTCTTGTAGTTCCGCAAATCTTGGGTTACATTTTTGAAAATCGCTCTGCCATCACCTTCGGGCAAGCCACAAACTTTCATCGTCAAAGAACGCTCATCTTGCAAGAACCCTTGCTGTGTATTGCCCGCCATGCCTTGTTGAAACACGCCGGGAGGCTTTACATAGTTGAAAGGCAGTTTATTAGAATTGTCTTGAAAAGACACACTTCCTACCTCAAAGCTGGCAAAAGGCGGCTCTGTGGGATTGGGCGAAGGAGAAACATCAGTCATAGGTCCGTCATATTTTCTCCATTGTGTAGAAACCAACTGAAAATCCGCCAAACGCATCATCGTTTCTTCATTGAAATGCGTCATATACATACGCATAAAATTGATAACCTTAAAATTCGGAATGTTATTAACGGCTTTCCCACTATTTATCGGAATCCGAAACTGATACCATGTTACTGTATCAAATCTTGTGTTCCCTGTGTTCAAAGGTACAGGTCTTGTTACCCTATCTACGACATAGTTTTGCCCTGGAACCAAATGCGCTTTATCTATTTTGATTTTGTACTCCCAATATTCCTCCCACATATTCGGCGTTCCATTGCGGTTTAAGTCTTCTGTATCAGGATATTGAGAGCCTTGCAAAATGAGTCCATTATTGGTTTGTCCAATAGGGGAATTCTTTTCTGTGCCATACGTGTTTTCATAGCGGTCTAAAATCCCTGTTTTATTTGTGTTAAAATCTTTGTTTAAATAGTGGGTATAATCATCAGTACTTGGGTCATTTTGAAACTTTGTGTATGCCCCAGAATTTGTGCCATAAGTTGCTGCAAGTTTGTCCAAATATTTTTGAAAAAAGGTTCTTTCTGCCTCCGTAGAAAGCCCTTCCAAACCCACATCTTGATTTTCGCGGGCTTTTGCCTCATTTCCAAAAGCATTGGAAGGCGGGATAGAAGTTGGTACGCGCCCCCAAGGAGTATTGGCAATTCCACTGTTTCCGCCCGCTTCTGGCAAGCCATTTTCAAAAAACTGCAAATTGTCAGGAATCACATCTTCGCTTATATTTCCAAGGTTAAATACAAGTTCGCCGCCATTATTTCCTTTAAAATTATCCAAAAAAGGGTCTAACAGCCAAAACTCTATAAACTCTACATTTTGCGCTTCAAAGTCCGTATTTGTATTGATGTCTGCCATGATTCCCGCCCAGTTTTCGTAAGGAATAGAAAGTCCGCCATCGGAATTGACACGCAGAGAATCGGTTTGATAATTGTAAGGACCTCTTTTGCTCGGCTGATAGCGCAAATCCATCGTGGGCTGATAAGAAGAACCTTGCAAAGTGGTAATTGTAGGAAAAATCTCATTTTGCGTGATGAGACGCGTGTAGCTATAATCTCGGTCTGCATCTGGAATATCCGCATATTGACGATTGTAAACTTGTGGGTCAACCGAGTACCAACTGAATTTGGCGCGCGAATAATTGGGGGCAAGCGTATCTAAGGCATACTGCGTTTTGGGGTCAAACAACTCGGTCGAAGGCTGATATTTGGGAAAAGAAGCCAATTTCCAACGTTGTCCGCCCATCATATTGTAAGGCAATTTTGCTGCCTCGAAGTCGTCAAGATAGGTAACGCCCCGTAGCGAATCTTGCTGCACCTGCTTGGGCTGTCCGGGAATAAATTGGGCGATTTCCCCCGAAAAATTCATGTTAGAAGGGGCTTTTGTAGAAAGCAAAGGCAGCCAATCTAAGGCTTTGGTTATAAAAGGCAGTTCCCTTTGCGAAGCCACGTCTAAGCCTATGACGGAGTTGCGAACAGGCTCGTCCCCAATCGTGGTTTTGATATTCATAGGTCGCTCGTTCAAGCGCAAAGCCGTAAAACCCATTTTCGTATTTTTGAGGGGACTATATTCTAAACGGGTTCCTACAATGGTTTTGGTTTGCATTTGAAAGGTGCTATTTTGGTCTATGCTCACCTGCAAATCCTGCCCTTTGCCAATATAAGCCGGGTTTTTGATAATTGCCTTTGTTCCAGAAGGGTCCACTTCATAGTCCACGCCTTGCTGCAATTTGATGCCATTTGCCGTAATCGTAACCTGATTCGGCTGAATATTAAAGCCATTTAAGGGAATTTCTGCCCCACTTTGTTGTATGCCACTTGGATTATTTGTATTGTTATTGCTGTTTCCCCCACCTTGATATGAGCCTTCAAAAGAATAACGATTGAGTTGCGTAAATTTCTGAATCGCATCTTGATAAGTCATATCATACAAAGGCTGAAAGCAATAACGGGTAGAGTCATCTACGCCATTGTGCATTCTTCTTGCCAAATGCGTTCCAAACGGCTCCAAATGCGGAATCATTATATAGCCTTTGTCTGTATTTACCGTCAAACCTTCTATATAATCGAACAAATTATCGGGTTCAGGTGCGGTGTTATTGGTCAGTTTGTCCATGTCCAAGAGCTGCAACAAAGGGATATTTTTTGCCGTTGAATCTTTGGGTTCAGGCAAAAAATTGACTTTTCCTGCCCTTGTCCCCGATTCATACATTACTTGCATTTTGAAGCCGTCAGGTTTTAGCCCATATCCAATGCTATAAAAGTTTTTCATCATCAAATCCCAAGGCGGATAAACGGCATTGTTATAGGTAGGACGCAACTGCGCAGGGCGAATCATTTTGAGGAAAAGCGGCTTTGTATTCAAGGTATCCGCAGCCACATCATTGGAAAACTCGCCAACTTGATGCGCTATGTCGTCTAAGGTATAGCTAAATGCCACAAACAGAATCTCGTCCGATTGCAGTTGCGAACTCATAGACACGAAGCCCAACTGCGGATTGTAGGTATAATCCTTGCCTTCTTGCAATTTGCGCAAATTCACCAACTGGAAATCCACTGCATTTGTCATGTGGAATTGGTTTTCCAAAATGGTAGGCGCAAGGGATTTGTTGCGCAAATTAGGGTCGATTTTCAAACGGCTATACAAGTCATTCGCATCATTGCCGGGGTAGCGACTGTTTACAGCTGGGGTAGAAGCATTGATTTTGTTAAAAATAACGCCATGCCCATTTGCGACAGGCAGGTCATTTTCTCCCAAATCTACAAAGCCTACTCCCGGACGCAAGTTGCTGGTTTGGCTCAAATTCGGGTTACTCACCCACACTTCCAACTGATTGATGCGATAGCGCGACACGATTTGTGGCAAACGAGAAAGGGACTCATCATATTTGGAACGAAAATAATGCGACAAGAAAAAGTGGCGGTTTTGGTCATAATCTGCCGCAGATTTTTTGTACTGCGTTTCCACTACGCCGCCTTGAATAGACATGGTTTGCCTTTGTCCCCTGTCCACGCCTGTCAAAACCGTCATGGTTACGGGTCCGAATTTCAGTCCTGCTTTTATCCCAAAAATATTGCTACTACCTTGAATAAGCGTATTTCCCAAAGGCAAAGTTACTGCGCCTACATCTAAGGTTTGTATGATTTGGTCTTCATTTCCTTTGAAATTGACGTTAGAAATATTTTCAAAATCAAAAGAAGCTTTTGTATCTTGGCTGATATTAAGTTTCAATTTATCCCCAATCTGTCCCAAAACGCCTACCTGAATTTGGGGGTCAAAATTGAAATATTGGTTGCGTTGTTGGCGTATGGGTAAAGAAGGATTTCTGATAACATTTCTATCTAAGGAAAAATTCAATGCCACATTTCCCGTAGGCTGAATAGAAATAGGCCCTCCTCCAAAAATATCATCTAATTTTCCGATTTCAATGTTGGGAATCAAGCCTTTTTTGGTCTCTTTGTTGTTTGCCAAAGCCGCTTCGCGCATACTTTCGCTCAAAAGCTTTTTTTCGTGCAACTTTATATAATCCTCAAAAGTAATATACGAAGGGGGGCGCACATTGATGCCGCCTATTTTTTCATAAATATAATAGCCCTTGCCGTCAGGCGCAAGTTCGTAGGTCGTCACCATATTCGTAGGGTTTTGCAACCACATAGGCGAAACGGTTTCCTGCGTAGTCGCATCTCCTATGCGGTCGTTAGGATTTTCGGTAGAGTCGGGCGGAGGCGTGTCTTTGCATAGTAAATAGTCCTCAGTGAACAATATGGACTCGTTCGTAGCAAGCGAAGCATTAGTAAGTAAGTCCTTGTTTTTCAACTGCTTACTTCTTACTTCTAATTCTTTTGTACTACTTATTAGCTGCTCGCTGTTTACTGCTCGCTGCTCACTGTTCACTGCTAACTGTTTAGAGCGATATTTGGCAGTATGAAAAACCGTTTCTTTGGGTAGTAAAAACAAGGAAACAAGTGCCGAGAGAAAGAAAGAGAGTGAAAACTGTGTCAAAACCTTTACAATTAAATGATAAGTTCAATGGGTTGTTTCACGCAGATTATCGCTGATGAGAGCAGATAACGCAGATAAAATGAAATACATCTGCGACATCTGCCAAAATCTGCGTACATCTGCGTGAAATAAAGTACAGCTCAGACATGAAAAAGCCAAGCAAATAAAAGCTTTGTATCAAATTGCTTGTTATTTGCTCGGAAAAACATGAAAAATATGTAACTTCCTTAGTAAAGATTTATGCCATACGTGCGAACAAAATACGGTTTAGGAACGGAAATTAAATAAAGTAACAATTAGTTATAGCACTCATTTTGAACATTTCTTAGTGCCGTAGGCACGAAATATTTATAGAAAATGTAATCCCCTCCCATTTATCGCATTTTTCGTGCAAGCACGAAAAACAAGAGGGGAGGTGTGGCATGTTTTTTCTATAAATATCGCCGTCCCTACGGGACTATTAAATTAGTACTTTATTTA
>JAYUZN010000831.1:0-4954 GCA_043751755.1 Bacteroidota bacterium
TTGTTTCAAGTACGAAACAGTATCCCAAATAAAGTACACTAAGGCAAGCATTATCGCAAATTGCGTGAACTTCAACGGGTCCTTTTTGAACTGCAAATACGCTTTTTCAAGATTCTCTAATTTGAACATAGTGTGGTGATTGTGTGTGAATTATCTATTATTTAAGCAACTTTCCTATATCCTAATACCCGTTTATAATCAAATAACCTTTCGGTTACAGTATCTCCATCATTGCCACTAATAACGGTTAAGCCGTTGGCGGCTACACTCGAAATAACGCCTACATGCCCTTTACCTGAATTGATTGAGTCTCGCCAAAAAATAACAATATCGCCTGATTGCGGCTGTGTTGTGGGTGTACCTAACTTCAAATAATCCCTTGCTCGAAGTGTTTTTAGGGATTGAAGCCCCGCCTCTTTCAACACATAACCTACAAATAGGGCGCACCAGGGCACAGAATCGGAACTATAGGTTATGCCTAATTTTTTTGCCCAAGCCAAAATAGCTGGGTTATTGGAACTGCCTGAAAATTCCTTAGTGCCTAAATAAGCCCTTGCGGTAGCTACTAAATGATTGTCATTTGTTACGGGGGGCAAAGCCGCAGGAACGGGCGCAGGAGGCAGGCTCTTTTTGTCTTTTGCCTTATTTGCAGCGTGAACCACAATAGCGGTTCCTATCGTGAGAACCCCCAAACTGATTGCCACTTTTGCCCAAAAGGGGACAACAAAAGGCAGGCTTATTCCATTCAGAACGGCTGCCTGTTGCGCCACTTCTGTATGCCTGTTGCGATTGTAGAAATACAAGCCCGCAGCAGCACTCACGCACAAAACTCCCCCTATTGCAATGGGTACAATCGGGAATTTGCGTGGGGGGAGTTTGGGGGAATTTGAGGGAATCTGGGGGAAAGTTGGGGGAATTTGGGGGAAAACGGGGGAATCTGGGGGAATTGCAGGGGAATTTTGGGGTAAACCCTTGTCTTTTACATACGATTCTATCAAGGCTGCATTCTCAATAATAAACGATTGGTAAGCTGGACGATTGTCCCCATTTTTCTCCGCTATATAAGGGGAGTAAGCAATAGCCTTTGCATATTCCGCAACATTATATGACTTTGAAAAAGCTGTAGTATATTTATTTTTTATTAGCCGTCCAAAATCCAAAAAACCGTTTTTTGCGCTATCATAGACGCGAAATATCAAATAAGGTTTTTTTGTAGAAGTGCTTTTTTCGCCACTCCAATAAGCGTTGGGGGAACCTCCTCCTGCTGTAATGCCAAAGTAATTGAGCCTATTTTTTGCACTGTACGAGCTACCCCACGCACTTTCGTGCGCAGATTGAGCCAATACAACAATCGGATTTATACCAAATTCCTGCTGTGCAGCAAGGGCATGATTCCAATTGTTTTGTATAAAAAGTTCTTTTGCTTTGTTTGACATGGTTTTATTAGGTCATAATCATCCAACCCGGTATGTTTTCGGAAAAATATTTCTTGGCACCCGTCTCCATATCTGCCACCTCTTTGAGGGTCGAAGCGAAAACCCAATTAGGATAAACCCCTCTGGAAAATCTCGAAGCAACCGCCTTTTGGGTTGAGTCCCCGAACATTCCATCAGCTCCCCCCACCAACTTAACCCCTCTGGAAATCAGATACTTTTGCAGCATCTTCACTTCAGGCATGTATTTTTTAGGAATAAATAATGCGTTTTTGTTGTATGCTACAGCGGTTGGCGCAGTTTTGGGCGGTTTGGGCGATTTTGGTGGTTTAGACGGAGTAGGCTCACTATCAGGAGCATCTGACGGCACAGGCGTATAAACTTCCGCTTGCGTAGGCGCGTAAGTCTCCGTTGGTACAGTAGTTCTTGGTGGTAGTGCCACAGGAGGCGTGGCTTTTGCATCTTCTTTCTTCTTTTTCAAGGCTTGATACACAAAATAGCCCGCAACCCCCGCGCCTAATATTCCCGCACCAACAGCGACATATAACCAAATTTTAGGCTTTTTAGGCACTAAATTTGGCTTTAGTATAAGCGTATCTTCTATGCCTGTTAAGGCTTTTTTATTCCTTTTCATTTTTTCGCTGTTAGTCGTTTTTCGATAATGTCAAAATTTTTGCTGTCAAGTTCAAAGCCGATAAAGCTGCGGCGCAGTTTTTGGCAAGCTACTGCGGTTGTGCCTGACCCCAGAAAGGGGTCTAAGACTACCTCACCCTTGTTGGAGGATTGTGTTACTAAATATTCTATCAAATCCAAAGGCTTCTCTGTGCCATGAATCGTTGCCTTGTCGCCGCGTGAAGAATAGCCTTTAATATCCAAAATATTGGGAACGTAGTGCTTGTGGCTTGCGGTTCCTTTGACTGCGAATAGTAAAAATTCGTGGGAGGAGCAGTAACAGTAATTTACCCTACCAAAACCTTTATTCCAGACAAGGCAGTTTTTCATTTCCAACACAGCCGAAAATATAGGCTGATAAAAGGCTACACTTCGCCAGTCGCAAAACAAGTACACCTCGCCACCTTCTACCAGCACTCTATCAAATTCGCTAAAAAGCTGCGCATAAAAGGGCTTGCAAATATTCAAATCGGAAAAAGAACCCTTTTTGCCGTTGCTTGTCATGCCTAAGAAGTAAGGCGGGTCGGCTACAATGAGCTGCACAGAATTGCTACGAACTTGCTTTATGCCTTCGAGACAATCCATATTGTAGGCAAAATTGAGTGCTAAATAGTCCATTTATTTTAATTTAAGCCATTAGCTTTGATGCCTTCCCAGTCTTTTTTGGTAATGATTTTATTTTTAGCATATACTTTTTTCAAAGCTGCTATAATTTTCGTTTCCAAATTGGGGTGTTCTTTAATGGTTTTCACCATAGACATAGCCAATGAGTATTGTAAAACATTTTGCGTTTCGCAATGCTGTTTTTTACCTAATGAAGCTACTAAGCGTTTCGCAGTTTCGATATAGGGTGTTAAAGCAGATGCTTTTGCGCCTTTCACGCCAAAAAGGGTAAGATTAGCCCTAAATGATTCAATCTCCTTAGCCTGCTTTTTCATTAGCTCCACCCATTTTTCATATTTTTCTTGGGCAACTTTGGCGACAATATCCTTATCCATACAAGGAAGCCCTATTTCGGTGAAATAGCCACTATCTTCCCCACCTCCGAACCCAGCTTGCGTAATCTTTGTATAGATGAAATAATCATTGATATTTGTTTTTAGTTTTATAAAGTCGCCCACCTTATACTTGTGTACTGTTGCATTTTTTTTCTCAAATTCTGTTTTACTTATTTTTTTAACAATATTGTGGTAATCAATAAGCTTATTGCTCCCTTCAACATCAAGACCATATCTTTGTGATCCACCTCTATCCCCTAAGAAGTGGGGATGATAACTTTTTACCTTGTAATACTTAAATAATCCCCCTTCTGCGACTTTTATATAATCACCTGTCGATATCTTGCTATTTTCTGCCTGTAATCCTTCTTCAGCATCAAATATTAATTGCATAATATCCCCTCTACTCCCTTGTGGTGCTTCCGAGAATTTTTTACTGTATTTTTTAAGTAGCCTGAAGTATTTTAGCCCACCTTCTGACATAGGGACACCGAACAAGGCATTTTGCGTTTTTGTAACAATGCCTACATTCTTGGTAATCAATTCTTTTTCTGAATTAAGCCTATTAAGAAACTTATCAATTGCCTGCTTTTCTTCGGGCGTATTTGCGGTGCGCCGTTTTGCTGCATATTCCTTCAGTTCTACATCTATTTCTCTCAGACGCGCCTGCGCTTCGGCTGTATCTGCTCTCGCATCTGTGCCTGTTTTTTTACCTAAGTTCAATTTTTTACTTGGGTCAAAATCTAAACGGGTGGCTTGTGTTTGCACTGCATTTATGAAAAAATCTTTATCTATTGCGCTGCCTTTTTTGTCAAAGTACAGATAGTCAAACATTTCACTTTCATGCAGATTGGTAAGTAGGGGATACATCTTTCGTAAACCGCCAATCCATTGTGCGCGCATAGAGAGATAAGGGAAGCTGTCGCTTGCCTTACTTTCAAGGTTTTCAAGCAGTTTTCCCTTTGGGTCAAGATAGGAGTACGCCTCTAATTTGTGGTAATTCGCCCACTCTTTGCGCAAATCGGTTTGTGTTTTCTTGAGTTCGTCTCTTTGATACTTGAAGGCACGAATATCTGCGGCTAAGCCTTCACTTGTGGCAGCCCTGTTCGCATGTACCCTTGAAAACTCCTTCGCTTCTGCCTCCGTTCCTTGAAAATAACGGGCGGGAATGGTAGTTTTATTCAATTGTTTATGCGCTTGAAAACGGCTGTGTCCCGACAATACAAATATTTTTCCCTTGCTGTCTTTCCAGACTACTATTGGGTCAAGTTTATTCGCATCAAAATTTTCGACAATTTTGGCTACACTCTCCTTTGAATACTCAGTATCTCTGTTTTGAAAACGCTTTACGTCTGTATGAATCGTATTGAGTGGCAAACGGTACACTTTGTCCAAATCCTCTTTCGGTTCACTTTGTCCAGAATTTTTGGGTTGTGCTTGAGTCTTTTGCTCTGTTTTGGGCTTTGGTTCAACTTTCGGAACTTCTATTTTGGTATCAGCTTTTGGCTTTGATTCATTTTTTACCCCAATACTTTTTCTATTTTTGCCTGAATCGTGTTTTAGCCCTCCTACAAATTCCTGTATAAACCTATCCATAAGCGGTTCAACAGCTTCAAACTCCTTATTAGTCAAATAGATATTCCCCTGCACATCATCTGATTCATGCTTCATTTTGGTAAAAAAGTAATTGTAAACGCCTTTTTGTTTCAGCTTTACAACTGCCCACTTTTCAAAAATACGGGCAAAAATCTCAGCCCGTCTTTGATAGTATGCGTTTACCATTCCTGTATTCTTATCTGTGTCTTCTTCAATCAATCTTGCACCATATAAAGTAATATCCCCGTTTACCCC
>JAYUZN010000832.1:0-1743 GCA_043751755.1 Bacteroidota bacterium
GGCTCACTTTTGGAAAGTGAGCCACCCTTAACACGCACTATGACAATTTTATTCTTTTACAATCTTGGTATTCAATGCTTTACTTTCATTTGTTTGCAAAGAAATAAAATATATGCCTTGTGGCAAAGAGCTAAGGTTTAGCTGTGCTTCTGTCCCCGTAATCGTCAAAGGTGCAAGCATTTCTTTCCCTACCACATTGTAAATATGAAGGGTCGTAGCTTCAATATGCGCCATATTCCATTTCAATGCTATGCTTTCTGTAGTAGGATTTGGAAAAGCACTCAATTCAGGAAAAGGATTATTTTGCGGAGAACTAATTGCCGTAAAAGTAGGGTCAAATGCGGTGTTTGAATATATATCTAAGCCGCCATATCCCGGATAAGTTTGAGTCAAAGTTGTTGAAGTAGTGGTATTATTCATAATGTTATATTGTAAAATAGAAACATTACTTCCGTTTTTTTGATTATTAAGGTACAAACAATTTCCATTTACAACCATGCCTCCTAACATAGTAGCATTCACGCCATTTTCCCATATCTCAAAACGCTCAACTCCGGGCAAACCTGCATCAATGGTTATAACATTTGGATTTCCTGCTGCAATATGGTTTTGCCACATGGTTTGAGTGAGATGCGTCAAATTTCCTGTAGCATTGAGTTGCGTAGAATAGCTATCATTGTTGCTCGAAATCCATAAATCATTATTAGTATCTAACACAATCCCTTCGGGAAGTGAAAATAAATAAGGCGCGTTGCCTTGTACATCTTTCAAAACGGTGATATTTGCGGTTACAGGCGTGGCAGCCCAGTCAATTTCATGGTAGCAAATAACTGCATTTCCGAATACATCTGTGGTAAAAAGGGTGTTTGCATTGTAGGAAGCGGCTGCTCCAAATGCCTGAACCCACCAGCCCATTTCTTCAGTAATGGGCAATGTTTTTAGGCTATTTGCTGCATAATTGCTTGCGGCTGTGTAGCGGCAAATCACGCCCGAATGGTTGCCACTTACCGCAGTTGAGGCGAAGAGATTATGGGCAGCATCTTTGGAAAGGGCTATGACAGGTTGGTTATTAGGCGTTGCTAATACGGTGGGATTCAAGTTGTTCTGTACTTGATTTACGGTATAATGCAAAATTCCGCCAAAGTCATTTCCGTTTGCATTTGCTACGCCCACAAACAAATCTGCGTTTATAAATACAACAGAATTGATGCCTAAATTGGTGCCTCCTGGAGGAGAAAGGAGGGAAACAGGCACATTTAAGGTCTTGTAAAGAACGCCATTTGCATCATATAACACGACTTGATTGCTGCTAAAATTAGGAATGGCAACGGCTTGCGAAGCACAATTTTGTGCCATAATAGAAAGGCTGAGGAAGACCCCAAAAAGAAGAACAAAGCTAAACTTTTTCATACTCAATGATGGATTGAAAGTTGATGATAGGGGTTAATGTAGCTTTTGGGGAAAAGTACCTGATTTTAAGCAAAAAAAGGTTTCCCTATTAATTTTTGTAGAAAAATACAGTTCAAAGTGAGAAGCGGACGCTTCAAAAAAAGAGGTACAAGCGGACGCTTGCACCAGCAGTAAGGAATGAAACGTAAATAAGTTGATGATTTTATAGTCCCGTAGGGACGCGATATTTATAGAAAAAAAACATGCCCCACCTCCCTCTTGTTTTTCGTGCTTGCACGAAAATTGGGATAAATTGGGGGGATAAATTCTATTTTCTATAAATATGTCGTGCCT
>JAYUZN010000833.1:0-15665 GCA_043751755.1 Bacteroidota bacterium
CGGTTGTGGGCTTGTGCCATTCAAAAACGACACGACTTGCGAAGCGCAAAGCGTAGAGCCTGAGTTCAAATAATAGGACAAAGGGCTGATATGCGCCCCCACTTTTACGGCTAATGCCAAGTTTTTGGTATGTGTACAGCCATTTGCATCTGTAACCGTCAAAGAAACAGGGTATTGTCCTTGTGTCGCATAGCTTACAAGAGGCGTAGCGGCAGTAGAAGAAGCTGGACTTCCCCCCGTAAAAGTCCATGCGTAGGTAAAAGGAAGTGCGCCAGTACTTACAGTTCCATCAAAAGTTACACTCTGCCCTTGACATAGCTGTGCAGGAATGCCTTTATCCGAAATAAAATCGGCTACTGCATTTTGAATATGAATATAATTAGTCTTTGTAACAGTCGAACTGCAAAAGCCATCAAAGGCAGTAGCGGTTACGGTATGATAGGCAGGAGGAGCCGTAAAACTTGCTTGATAGGTAATATTTGTGAGTTGTGTCATCGCAGGAGTCCATGCGATTCCCAAAGGAGATGCCGAAATTATCGTAAACACCGTATTCAAAGGCGAAGTACATTTAAAGGTATCATCTGCATAAAAATCAAAAACAGGAGCAGGGTTTACGGTTACATTTATCATTTGATTAGAAAAACAGCCAGCCACATCTGTCATTGTGGCAGTAATTGTATAACTTCCTGCTGTGCTATATACAAAAGTCGGGGTAGAACTGTTAGAACTTGCGGGACTCACAGGAATGACAGGTGCTGCAGGCGGGTCTGCCACCCAATTTATCGTAGTATTCGTATTGGGGTAAGGTGTCCATGTCAAATCCAAATTTGCCCCTTCGCAGACATTCACATTCACATTGCTGGTAAGATTATTCACAATCGGCGGCAGCAAACCAAAAGACGTGCTTCCCGTAGCCGTATCTGAACAGCCCGCAGGAGTCGTTACGATATGTGTAACCGTAAAACTCCCAACACTAAGATAAGTATGCGTAGTGGGGTCTGTTAAAGTAGTAATACTATTATTATCTCCAAAATCCCAATAATGGCTCGTTCCCGCAGGAAGTTGCGCACTTGTAAACGTTATATTTTGCGGAGGCGTACAAGCAGCCGCAGTTGTACTCGTAAAAGTGGCATTTGGAATGGGATTCACCGTAAGTAACTGCGTTTGCGAAGCCGTACAGCCATTCGCATCTGTGAGAATGAGGCTTACATTTATGGTAGAATTAATGTTAAAAACATCACTCACATTTTGGGCAGTCAGCACCACGCCTGACCCCGAATTAGTGCTCCAATTATAGCTATACACAGGCGTTCCCCCTACGGGTGTTGCATCAAAATTGACGGTTTGCCCTTGACACACATCTAAATCGCTTGCCACAAAGCTCACACTTGGCGAAGGAAAAATGGTGATACTTTGCACAGCAGAGCCACCCGCATAGTACATGGTAATGTTATAGGTGCCTGTTGTTAATACAGTAAGAAATGTATAAGGAAACACACCCGCCGCAACCGTAGGTTGCGCATTCACCTGCCAACTAAATACGACAGGAATCGGTGAATTAGGCGTGCAGGTAACCGTAGAAGGGCTACATGCAGGAATCGCAGCAGGGGTAATGGTAAAATTTTGGGCATACATACCCTTTTGCCAAAGACAAACAAAGAGAATGCAGGTAAATAAATATAGAAATTTGATTTTGGGCATAGAATAAAATGAAAAATGAGAATTGAAAAATGGGTACTTTACCCCAAATTTAACGGATATATTTTTCGTACCTGTCAGGTCTTAAAGACCTGACAGGTACGAAAAATATTACTTCTTACTCAAAAATAATACCATCTCTGGAAATTATTTCCATTTAGCGAATAAAGATATGCAAATATCTACATTTCTCTTGACATTTTGCCTTATAAATGAGAATACGTAGAAAAGATTTGTTTTATTCATAGTTTCACGCAGATCTTCGCAGAGGGAGACGCAGATTTCACGCAGATTAAACCATTTGTTCAACTCTGCGGTTTAATCTGTGTTAATCTGCGTGAAATAAATCGCTTGTTCTCACATACAACTTCCACAAATCCGCCCCCTTATTTTTCACGCGATTGAGCAAAGGAGAAACAGGATAACATTTCATTTCCTCCGCCGGAAAAGGCTGCAACAAATCTGCCAAATCTGCATAGCTTTTGCGGGCAGGATTCAGCCATTCTTTTTCTTGCAAAACATTGAACATCAAAGGCATACGGTCATGAATGGGCTTTACCAACTCATTGGGTTCTGTGGTAATAATGGTAAAAGTATAAAGCAACTCTTGCGCATTTTCAGGCGATTTCCAGATAGAAAATAAGCCGCCCAAACTGCACATCTCTTCATGTTTGGGCAAAAAACGAATGGGATATTTTTGCTTGCCTTTTGTCTCAAATTCATAAAAACCATCAGCAGGAATGAGACAACGTTGCGAAGCGATTAAGCCTCGAAAAGCTGCTTTTTCATGCAAAGATTCCGCCCTTGCATTGAGCATTTTTACGCCTACTTTGGTGTCTTGCGCAAAGGCTGGCACAAGTCCCCATTTCATTCCCCGCAGCACAAAAGCCTCATTTTCAAGCGTAATGATAGGCAAAATGCTGGTAGGCGCAACATTGTAATTGGCAGGAAATGCCTGTTCAGATACGACAACCTGAAACCTTGTAGCGATTTCTGAGCGAGACACAGAAGCAAAACGACCACACATAATTGAAAGTTGAAAGTTGAAAGTTATACATCTGCTATCATCTACGCAAATCTGCCTGCCAAAATGAATGGATAGTTAAAATTGAAGGTTTTTTTCTATCTTTGCCACAAATATAGGTTTTTTAGTTGAAAGTTGATATTTCTCGAGCGGCTTTTAGCCCATTTTCAATTTTCAATTTTCAATTTTCAATTAACTATGCGTTCTCCCGATTTTGATATAAAAACGACTTGGCTTGCCATCTCCAAAATGTACAATGTGCGTGCTATGCGCGAAGACATTACCACGAATATTGGTTTTGTGTTGATACATATAGACGAAGAAAAGGGCACTCCTGCCACCAAAATTGCGCCTTTGATGGGCATGGAACCCCGTAGTTTGACGCGTATGTTGGCTACTTTGGAGGAAAAAGGCTTCATTTCCCGCAAAGCAGATGAGAAAGATGGGCGAGTTGTACGCATTTTTCTCACGCCACTTGGCATCGAAAAACGACAAGTTGCACGAGATGTGGTAAAAGCCTTTAATGTCGCTATTTATAAAAAGGTAGCCCCCGAAAAAATGGATATTTTTTTTGAGGTCATAGACGAAGTGAATAAACTTGTGAAAGATACCTATCAAAGCTATATGGCGGAAGGGGAGACAATAGATAGATAGTTGAGAGTTGAAAGTTGAGAGTTGAAAGTTGCGCTGCATTGAGCTTGCCGAAATGAGAGTTGATTTGGGAAACATCATATACTTTTCATCTGCGAAAATCTGCGGTTAAATCTGCGAAAATCTGCGGTTAAATCTGCGAAAATCTGCGCGACCACATATGCTTGTTCTTCTCTCGTAATATTCACAGAACAAGGAATACTGACACAAGTTTTGTACAAAATATCGGACACATTTTTCTCCGACACAAATATATCTTGCTGAAACATAGTGAGTTGATTCATCGGCAACCAAAGAGGGCGCGCTTCTATGCCTTGCGCATTGAGGGCTTGAAGGAGCTGATGAGCCTGTGGATGACGAAAGGTGTAAAGCCAATGATTTTCCTGCACTTCGGGCAAAACGGCTTGAAATATTATGCCTTTTATTGGGGCTAACTCTTCGTTATAAAAAGCAGAAATCGCTGCTTTTCTTTCCAAAAAATGCGGAAGCTGCTCCAATTGCGCCACCCCCAAAGCCGCCAAAATATTGACTAAGCGATAGTTATAGCCGATTTCGTCATGGATATATTCCGTTTTGTGGCTTTTGGCTTGCGTGGTCAAATGCTTTGCTCTTTTTGCCAAAACTTCGTCATCGGTTACAATTACTCCGCCGCCGCCTGTTGTCATTATTTTGTTTCCATTGAAACTAAAACAGCCCAATTTCCCAAAAGTGCCTGCATATTTTCCGCCAAATGTGCTGCCCAAAGCCTCTGTAGCATCTTCGACAATCGGCAGCTTATATTTTTCTGAAATGGCTAATAATTGCCGCATATCCCCCATATTTCCCAAAACATGCACAGGCATCATGGCGGCTATTTTTTGCTTATTTTCGAGCAAACGGCAATTTCCCGCAGCATCTATGAAGGTTTTTTTCTCCAAAAAAGCTGCCAAAATATCCAAATCCATCTGCCAAGTAGCTTCGCAAGCATCTATCAACAGGGGATTTGCGCCCAAATATTTGATAGCATTTGCGCTTGCAATGAAGGTAACATTGGGCAAAATGACATAATCACCTGCCTCTACCCCCGCCAACTTCAAGGAAATATGCAAGGCTGCTGTGCCATTTACGCAAGCTATGCCATACTTAGCTCCCACAAAATCAGCGACTTGCTGCTCAAATAGGGAGACATATTTGCCCACAGAGGAAACCCAACCTGTGTCGAGGCAGTCTTGTATGTATTTCCATTCGTTGCCATTGAGAAAAGGAGCGGAAAGGAGTAGCTTCATAGCGAAATTGTGCGTTGTTTTTGTGAGAAAAGACTTTACCCCACCCAGGTAGAAAAATAAATGTAATTACCTTTGTTCGTGTGCCGCCGTTGTCAGTGTCCCCACAGACAACGGGACGGTTTGTTACTTATTTGTGAACAAGTACTTATTTAAAATCCGTTGTCAATTTAAACCGCAAAACGCGCTGATTCCCTGCATCTGCCACATACAAAATTTTGTCAAAATATGCCACAGCTGTAGGGCGGCGAAACTGCGTGAGTCCTACGCCTGTGCCGCCAAAAGAAGCGAAAACTGCCTTTTTGCTATTCGAAGCTGCGGGCGCATTTACCCCTTCAAAGCCCAAGGCATTGAACTGAAAAATCGAATCTTTGCCCGCATCTGCCACAAAAATATAACCCGTTTCGTCTCCTGCGATTGTTACGTCAGAAGGTTGGGAGAAATGGTAAGGCTTGTAAATGGCATCTTTTGCCTTAGCTGTGTCTTTTGATGCCAAATTTTTGAACTCATAACTTGCCCCTGCGTCCGATTCTTTAAATTCAATGGCTTGCACTGATAACACCAAATTCTCGTCAAAAGAAGTATAAATAAAGTCGCCTTTTGTGCTAAGGCTTGGGCTTTGTGGCGGCTGAACATAGCTTGTCAAGGATTTAGGCTCTTTGAAATAGTCGCCTTGTGTGCCAAAAGAAGTCGTAACAAAAATGGGCGAAATGAACTTGTCTTTTGCATCAAAAGAAAGGACAGCGTCACTGTAAATCGTGCCACTTGCATCAGGACCCCGTCTTGCTACATAGTATTTATTATTTGCCAAAATCGCCACCGATTCAAAACTCACAAGCTCATCTTTTGCCGTAACAATCGCCGCCGGATTGAAGCAAAACGGAAACACACTTATAGACTTTATTCGGGCATTGTTCAAGCCGTAGGGACCTGCATTGTTCAAATCTAAGCGATAAATGGCGGGCAGTTTGTAGCTTGTGCCGTTTATAATAGTATCTTTTCTGCCCAATGCCAACATATTGAGTTGTCTATCTTGAATGAGACTTTTGAGATATGGGACAGAAAATTCGCCCGTTTTTTGTCCTGCTTGGTCAAAAGCAATAATTTTGGACGTGCCAGAATCTGCCACATATATTTGTTGGTCGAAGCCTATAATAATGTCCGTAGGATTGGCAAAACCTGTCAAAGCGGGCTGAATCGGCACATAAGCCACTGTGTTATCGTTATAAGTCGGAGCTTCTAAGAAGTCTGTACTTGTTTTTTTGCCAAAAAATCCTTCGCAGCTTCCCAACAAAAATAAAGGAAGTATATATAAAATGCTGTGTTTCATGGTTTGAAAATTTGGGGGCAAAGATAGGGATTTCTGGCATCAAAATCACCATAGATAAAGGAACAAAAGTTAAATAACTTGATGTTTTTCTCACCACTAAGGCACGAAGAAACACGAAGCTATATGGTAAAAAAAGAAAACTAAGCTATCCTTTTTCTTCCTTAGTGCCTTAGTGGTAAATTATCAACTTATTTTATTTCCATTCCTTCGTGGTAAATGCTGATTTTATTCTTTTCGTGTTCCTCAGAAAAAGATAATCTGTATTGTTCCTTAAAACAATTTGCGAAAATCTGCGGTTAAATCTGTGCAAATCTGCGAGAAAATAACCATCATTTTTTATGAGAGCATTAATCCAAAGAGTTTCCCAAGCCAACGTAGTCGTAGAAGGCAATATGATTGGCAGCATTGCGCAAGGCATTTTAATTTTGCTGGGTATTACGCATACAGACAGCGAAAAAGACATAGATTTTTTGGTAAAAAAAATCCTACAACTGCGCATTTTCCAAGATGAGGCAGGAAAAATGAACCTTTCTGTACAAGACATAAACGGCGAATTGCTCATTATTTCGCAGTTCACGTTGTATGCCGACTATGCCAAAGGCAACCGCCCGTCCTATCTGCGTTCTGCCCCGCCTGCGATTTCGATTCCTTTGTACGAAAAGGCAGTAGCTGCATTTCGGGCGGCTTTTGCAGGAAAAGTAGCTACGGGCGAATTTGGCGCAGATATGAAGGTTTCTTTGCTCAATGATGGGCCCGTTACGATAATGTTAGATTCAGAAATGACAAAATAGGCAAGCGATTTTTGACGCGCTGCCCCCTAATAACTTATCCTATCTATCCGAAAACTGCCCATAATATATTTCATCTCTATCCGCTTGATTTTATATTTGGGGTCAGGCACAGTGTAGTACATAGTAGGCGGTTTTATTCCGTCAAACGTAATATGTTCTATCACTTCTCCTTTTTGGGCTTTGACAAAACTGCGAAATCCCCATTCTTTGTCGCGCATCAAAGCAAACACTTTGGAACTATCTCGGCTGATTTCCGTTTCTATATCCAAACGCCAAGTGAGTGTGTCGCCCATTTTTACGGTTTGAAAGGTGGGACTTAGCAAGGTCGAAATCTCGAAATTGTCGCCTGTATTTGCCCGATTGACCATTTGCGAGAAATTGGGCTTACATTCAGGTTTGTACGGAATGTAGAGATAATACGACTTGTCATATATGCGAATGGCGGTCAAATGCTTTTTATTATCTATCAACACCTCATAATTTTGTTCGGGATAAAGCCACCATTCCCAGCGTGATTCAGGAAAACGGCGTTTTTTTTGGGCTTTGCCAAGGGCTTTTTCTACCTCTATCGTTCCTTCGCCCAAACGCATGCCTTTGAACACGATTTCGGGATAACGCCCTTTTATTTCTATCGCAAAAATCACCTCCACACTGTCCACATATTCATATTCAAAACGAATGGAAAGCGAGGAATCCGCCTTTATATAAAAGGTCTCAAAAGGCAGTTTATCTGCTTTTGTGATGCCCGTTTCTATCGGATTTTGATACATATTTTCCACACATTTGCGGGTTTGTCCCACCCTAAACCCCAGCAAAGTCTCTACATAGAGTTGCGAAAATGCGAGGAGAGGGAGAAAAAATAGGACAAAAAATGATGTTTTTCTCATATTTATGCTGTTAATTTGCAGGCTGTTGGGTTCACGCAGATGAGGACGCAGATTTTCGCAGAAGGTATTATTAATTTAATATCTATTTGGCTTCAAAGATAGCATTTCTTATCGGATTGATAAAATTAGGACTTACGCAAAACCTGTTTTTATTGCCACGAATTGCATAAATTAGGGCTGTTAATTCAACATGTCTGCCAACATTTTTTTACCTATTTTCGTGTCCCGTAGGGACAAAATGTCGGTAGAAATACGCGTGTTTCCCCCATTTTTTATTCGTTTTTTCGTGCAAGCACGAAAAATCATGATGGGGATTGGGGCGTTTTTCTTAGGGCTACCGACATTTTGTCCCTAACGGGACAAAAGAACGAAAAATGGCAGACATATTGTTAATTCGTGTTAATTCGTGTAATTCGTGGCTAAAATAACCAAAACGCAGTACATACCGTTTATAATATATATATATATCATTTTTTTAGTGAAAGTAGTTAGCACAATCTCTTTCCGCCTACTACTTTCCACGCTCAACTTATATGAAAACATTGATTATTGGTGCATTAGGTCAAATCGGGAGCGAACTTGCCGAAACGTTATATGCCCGTTATGGCATAGAAAATGTTATCTGTGCAGACATTCGCCCCCCCGAAAAGGTTCACATTGCTGGAGAATATGTCGTATTAGATGTTACAGACCGCGCAGGTTTGTATGCGATTATCGAAAAATATGAGATAAAAATCCTCTACAATTTGGCGGCTATTCTTTCTGCAAAAGGCGAACAAACCCCCGAATGGGCTTGGAATCTGAATATGTCAGGCTTGCTCAATTCTTTGGAAGCGGCAAAGCATTTCAAAGGGTTGCAGATTTTTTGGCCCAGTTCTATTGCCGTTTTTGGTCCGCATTCTCCGCGCCAACATACCCCACAATATACGATAATGGACCCAAATACAGTCTATGGCATTAGCAAATTGGCGGGCGAAAGGTGGTGCGAATATTATGCCCAAAAGTTTGGCGTTGATGTACGCAGCATTCGCTATCCGGGACTTATTGGCTACAAATCTATGCCGGGCGGCGGCACAACAGACTATGCAGTAGATATTTATCATTATGCAGTTCAACACAAACCTTATACTTGTTTTCTCTCCGAAAATACCTACCTGCCGATGATGTATATGGAAGATGCCATTCGTGCCACGTTGGAATTGATGGAAGCTCCTGTGGAGAAAGTTATCAACCGTTCTTCGTACAATTTGGGGGGGATTAGTTTTTCGCCCAAAGAAATCGCAGCTTCTATTCAGCAACATATTTCGGATTTTGCGATGTTATACGCACCCGATTTTCGGCAAGCCATTGCAGATAGCTGGCCCCAAAGCATAGATGATGCTGATGCGCAAGCGGATTGGGGCTGGAAAGGCAAGTACGACTTGGAAGCAATGACTCAAATAATGATTGAAAACATCGCAAAACAATATGTAACAAGCACAATTTAGGCTATATTTCACGCAGATTCTCGCAGATGATAGCAGATTTCGCAGATGAGATAGGAGGTGTTTTGTCTTTTATCTGCGAAATCAGCCTAAATTTGCGTAAATCTGCGCGAAACCAACAACACAATGGGCAAACGTATCTCCCGTATTTATCACCATCAATTAGCAGAGAAACTCCCCACTTTGCTGCAACAATCCGCACATATTATTTTGTGGAATGGGCAGACTTATTTTGGCACAATCGTAGCAAATACAGCCATTTCTTTGTCTATTGAAGATAAAGGCACATTTTGGTACAACCGAAAACGCCATACCCATAGCCTTGACCTTGCAGCTATTCGAGAAGTGATAACGGAACGAGAAAGCGAGGAGTAATACATTGGGCGGTTTTTCAAACAGCCCTCAAAAAGCTGTTTAAAAAACCGCTCAAATAGCTATTTATTGCCGAAAAATGCGTACTTTTGTGGCGAATATGAAAATAGAAAAACTGCTTATCTCAAATTTTAAATCCATCTTGCATTTGGAGTTGTCGGGCTTCAAACGGATAAACTTGTTGATTGGCAGACCAAATGTAGGAAAATCGAATATTATTGAGGCTTTGTCTATTTTTACGATTCCACAATATAAACAAAGTGGTTTCAAAAAAATAACGGATTTAATTCGGGTAGAAAATGAAAGTGAATTGTTTTTTGAAGGAAATATTGAAAAACCGATTATTATCAGTACAGATATGTTGAATGGCGGAATTTCTTTCCAAAAGCAAGAAGGTTTACAGATTGTATTAAATAATAGGCTATTTAAGTGCAATGAAAAGTTGGAAATCAGCAATGGCAGAGGGGAAGCAGAAAACTATGGCATAAATCGCTATATTTTTTCGCCACAAGCGAGCTTAAAAAAAGGATTCGGGCATTTTTTGGCTCCCCCTTTTGGCAGCAATCTCTTAGCAATGATAGAACTTTTCCCAAAATTGCGGCAGGAATTGCAAGATTTGTTTAAAGAATATCAGTTACAGCTCATTTTTGACAAGGCAAGTCAATCCTTAAAAATAATGAAGCAAAGGGAAAATGAGGTGTTTTTATTGCCCTATCATTCTGTTGCAGATACCTTGCAACGGGTCATTTTTTTCAAGACCGCCATTGTTTCCAATGAAAATAATGTTCTGTTATTGGAAGAACCCGAAGCCCACGCTTTTCCGCCTTATATCTCTCAAATTACACAAGAAATTATCCATTCTCAGCATAATCAATTTTTTATTACAACGCATAGTCCATTCATAGTCAATGATTTATTAGAAAATGCTATAGAAGATTTGGCGATATTTATGGTAGATTATCAAAATCAGCAAACGATTGTAAATACATTGACAAGCGAAGAAATTAGGGAAATATATAGGTATGGAATTGACCTTTTCACAAATTATGAAACGTATTTATAAAGATGGATTTTCATATTATTCCAGAATGTTTTGTGGACACCAAACTCATTAAAGCAATCGCTCCTCCAACGACAAAAAGAGGCTATAATCATCAAAAAGGGTGTTTAAATGTCGTAAAAGTGATGCAAGAGAAGTTGTATGACGAATTTGCTTTGGGCATTTTAGATAAAGATAAAAAAACATTGAAATATTGTGAAGAATTTGAGCCAATTTTTGAAATAGAAAATAGTTTAACATTGTTAAAACATCAAAATAGACATCATTATTTAATATTTATTTGCCCTGCAATAGAAAAATGGCTGATTGATTGTGCAGAAAAAGCAAATATTTCCCTTAAAGATTTTGGTTTGCCTACGCATTATATTGACTTGCAAAAGATTACCAAAACAGCTAAAAGTGAGGAAAAAGATGCTTATTCCTCGCATTTAAAGCAATTATTTGAAGCCCTTTTGCAAAATAAGGCAAAAAATGTCCTTGTTTTGGCTTATTGGGTAAACTATTTGAAAAAATACAATTATAATGCAAATTTGGCGGAAATCCGCTTAACAACTACAGAAATATTAGCTATATAATTTCATTTCAAATATATTATGAAACGTTCAGAAATCAAACAAATCCTTGCCACATCTGCGCAAGAACAACAGATGCTCGTCAAAGGCTGGGTGCGTACCTTCAGAGGCAATCAATTCATCGCCCTCAATGATGGTTCTACCATAAATAACCTTCAAATAGTTGTCAATTTTGAAAACACCCCTGCCGAAATCCTTTCAAGAATTACGGTAAGTGCTTGTATATCAGTACTTGGAAAGCTAATTGCCTCGCAAGGAGCTGGGCAAGCTGTGGAATTGGTGGCGGAGGAAATTACGATTTTGGGAGATTCTAATGCAACGGATTATCCGATAAGTCCCAAAAAACATTCTCTGGAATTTTTGCGCACAAATGCCCATTTGCGTTGGCGCACGAACACATATAGTGCCATTTTTCGGATTCGGGCGGCTATGTCTTATGCCATTCACAAATATTTTAATGAAAATGGCTTTTTCAATGTGCATTCGCCCATTTTGACGGCAAGTGATGCAGAAGGAGCGGGCGAAATGTTCCGAGTTACGACTTTGGACATGCTAAAACCGCCCAAAACAGAGACAGGTGAAATAGATTGGTCGCAAGATTTTTTTGGAAAAGAAACCAATCTGACCGTTTCGGGGCAATTACAGGCAGAAATTGCGGCTTTGGCTTTGGGGAAAGTCTATACTTTTGGTCCCACTTTTCGTGCCGAAAATTCTAATACAGCCCGACATTTGGCGGAGTTTTGGATGATAGAACCTGAAGTAGCTTTTAATGAAGCGGCTGAAAATCAGGCTCTCGCAGAGGATTTTCTCAAATATTTGATTGCTTATGCCTTAGAAAACTGCCTTGATGATGTTACTTTTTTGGATAAAAGGCTGGCAGAAGAAGAAAAATCAAAGCCTCAAAATGAAAGACGAGCTATGGGTTTGTTGGAGTCTTTGCGTTTTTGTGTAGAAAATGCCTTTGAAAAAATAACTTATACAGAAGCTGTGGAGATTTTGCAGCGTTCTAAGCCTTATAAGGAGAAAAAATTTCAGTATTTGGTGGAATGGGGCAAGGATTTACAGTCCGAACATGAGCGTTTTTTGGTAGAAAAGCACTTCAAAAAGCCTGTAATTGTCTGTGATTATCCGAAAGATATAAAGGCTTTTTACATGAAATTGAATCCTGACAACAAAACAGTAGCTGCGATGGACGTACTTTTTCCGGGAATTGGCGAGATTATTGGCGGTTCGCAAAGGGAAGATAGTGAGGAAAAACTCCTCAAACGCATGGCAGAAATGCACATTCCAGCCGAAGAAATGTGGTGGTATTTGGATTTGCGCAAGTTTGGGTCTGCGCCACATGCGGGCTTTGGCTTAGGCTTTGAAAGGCTCATTTTGTTTGTAACGGGCATGGGAAATATCAGGGACGTTATTGGGTTTCCACGCGCACCGAAGACGATAGCTTTTTAAGGCACGCGGATTTGCGCAGATAAAAGCAGATTTCGCAGATGTATCGCTTTTAGGAGCAAAAATTAAATAACTTGCCATTTTTCTCACCACTAAGGCACGAAGAAACACGAAGCAATAGGGTAAAAGAAGACATCTAAGCTGCACTCTTTCTTTCTTAGTTTCCTTTGTGCCTTAGTGGTAAATGATAATTTTATTCTTTTCGTGTTTTTTATAGTTGAAGTTACCAATTTTCATTTTTCAATTCTAACAATATGGCTTTCACACTTCCCGCTTTGCCTTATGCGTTTGACGCTTTGGCTCCGCACATAGACGCGCGCACGATGGAGATTCACCACGACAAACATCATGCAGCCTATACCAACAATCTCAATGCTGCTATCAAAGATACGCCTTTGGAAAGCCTGAGCATTGAGCAGATTTTGGCAAATATTTCGCAATATTCTCCTGCCATTCGCAACAACGGCGGCGGATTTTGGAATCATAGCTTGTTTTGGGACGTAATGTCTCCCACAGGCGGTGGCTTGCCCGAAGGAGCTTTGTCGGCTGCGATTGATGCCGCTTTTGGCTCTTTTTATGATTTCAAATTGGCTTTTTCAAACGCTGCAACTACCCGTTTTGGCTCTGGCTGGGCTTGGCTCATCAAGAAAGAAGATGGAACGCTTGCCATCACTTCTACCGCAAATCAAGACAATCCTTTGATGGATATTGCGGAGGTAAAAGGCAAGCCTATTTTGGGGCTTGATGTATGGGAACATGCCTATTATTTGAACTATCAAAACCGCAGACCTGATTATATTGGGGCTTTTTTCAATGTGGTAAATTGGAAAAAAGTAGCGGAATTGATGGGGGAATAATAGGGGGCTAAAACGCATAGCCCAAAGAGACGCCTGTTCTCAGATGAAAAATAGGGTAATAGCTTGTCATTTCGCCATATCTAAACGCCTGCCGACTCGAAAAATGCTTGAGTACGGCAGGTTTTAGTATGTCTTTGATGCCTTGCATACAAACGTCAAGATCCTCCCCGTCAAATTCTCCTTTAAAAAAATTGAGTCCTTCATTTCCGCCAAAAAAAGTATCTATAGAAAAATGTTTTTTGATAATAAATTGATAACCAATGCTTCCACCGAGTGCTATGCTATGTTGTGAGAGCTTTACATTGCCCTCACATCTGATATATTGCGGGTATGAGCTTAAAGAGATATATCCATTGTTACAAAAAGAATACTCATATTTTGAATAAATATTAGCATACAGCCCACGCATATTTCCTTTTTTGGGCTGAAAATAATAGCGAATTTCTGGGATAAATGCTATATTTTCGGTGGGATTATTGCCGAAAAAAACAGAATTTCCCGTAATATTATCCAAACCTTGTTGCCTATGAGTGAGCCTGTCAAAACTTGCTCCTTGCGAATAAGCAGAAATACCTACAGAGATTCTGGGCGAACAGCTATGCTCAAACCCGCCCGAAACTCGTCCTTGCACAAGGCTAAGTGGGCTACATTTGAAGTTATGTTTTTGCCCAAACAAGGAAATAAATAAGCTAAGAAAAAGTAGTAAGCAAAAAATGTATTTCTGTTTCATGTTAAATGTGTTAAAAAGTAAAACCCATATTTATTCCACTTCTCAGACCTGTAGAAATCTGAGAAGCCTTGACGTTATAATGTGTATCATCTTGTATGCTAATGATGCTTTTGCCAAAAATGGGTGCGCTACCATGCAAAAGAGCTTGAATTTCTGCCGCTTGTACGGTTTGAGATTCCAAAATAAGGACTTTCATATTTGCCCCTTTGATGCCCATATTGACTCCCGAAAATATTTCTATACAAAAATGCTTGTTTGTCGTCCATTTATAACCGACCTGAAAACCGGGACGAATGGCATAATAATGCCCTTTTCCAGCAAAAGTAAAACGCCCAAGTACTGTACCTATTTCTGGCTCATATAAGGTAAAACCAGATTGTGTGGTGAATTGATAATTGAAAAAACGCAGATAAGGGGCGTAAAAAAAGCCTTGATAGGTTTGTTTTTGAGAGGTATAAATGCGGATTTCAGGCGTAAGGGTCATGCCCCAAGTATGCAAAGTAGGTTTCATTTGGGTCTGGCTGATGAATTCCCCAAAAGACAAATTGAGAAAAGGCGGCTGTGTCTTTTGATAGGGATAAAAACCTGCTTGAAGTTGTAGAGATAGGTTAGGCTTCAAAAAATACTCGTAGCTGAGGGAGATATTTCGCATGACAGCACTGGGGAGGTTTGCTTTTAGGCTATGTTTTTGTGCAGCAAGTGCGAGGGAAAAAGCAAGGAAAATGAGCAGAGGCGTAATATGTTTCATGTTACATGATGTGTTATTACTGTTAAGACGAGTGGGGGCAGGAAAATGCTGCTTTGTCCTCCCTTGAAGAGAGGACATCTTTACGCAAAAGTGGTTTTTATAGCCACGAATAGCCCAAATTTGCACGAATTAGGGCTGTTAATTCGTGCAAATTCGGGGCAAACTGCGCAACTCCTATTCGTCATATTCGCTACCGTCCGCAGGGAGGAGGTCGTCGCTCAATATCTTCACAAGTTCGATAATGAGCGCAATATCGAGCCAAGTCCCCAGCACAAAGCCTCCCAAAAATAAGACTCCTCCTATTGCAATAAGGCTTATAAGTAAAGCCTCCGAAGCAATAAAAAATATGCTAAAAAAAGCAGCATATAGCATAAGTATCCCTGCAATCAAACCCACTTGCACAGCGAGGGTAAGAATCAGCCTTTTCATGCCTTTATTTTTGTAGCCTAAATAAAAAAAGTGCGCACCATATATGCCCAAAAACCATAGTAGCACAAGGGCTATCCACTTATTTTTGGGCGTTTCGGATAAAATGAAGGCATGTTTAACCTTCTCTATCTGCCCTTTAACAATGTTTTGGACAGTCATTTTCGGCTTTTCGATAGCCTTTTTTTGCGCAATAGGCTGCCCGATTTCCATTTTCAATGCCGAAGAAGGGCTTCCTGCAAAAGAAAATTGAACCGAAGTTGTAGTAACAAATAGCAGCAGTACAATACGAATGAGTTGTTTCATAATAAGTAGTTGAAAGTT
>JAYUZN010000834.1:0-9077 GCA_043751755.1 Bacteroidota bacterium
GCTTGGATTTCGTTGGTAATGCTGCCGTCAAATTCGGCAGGTAAGGTTATATTTCCGCCGCCATTGGATAAAGAAACTACATTTCCTGCGAGAGATAAAGCTTGGATTTCGTTGGTAATGCTGCCGTCCACTTCGGCAGGTAAGGTTATAGTTCCGCCGCCATTGGATAAGGAAACGACATTTCCTGCGAGAGATAAGGCTTGGATTTCGTTGGTAATGCTGCCATCTACTTCGGCAGGTAAGGTTATATTTCCACCGCCATTGGATAAGGAAACGACATTTCCTGCGATAGCTAAAGCTTGGATTTCATTGGTAATGCTGCCATCAACTTCGGCAGGTAAGGTAACATTTCCGCCGCCATTGGATAAGGAAACGACATTTCCTGCGAGAGATAGAGCTTGGATTTCGTTGGTAATGCTGCCGTCAATTTCGGCAGGTAAGGTAATATTTCCGCCGCCATTGGATAAGGAAACGACATTTCCTGCGAGAGATAAGGCTTGGATTTCATTGGTAATGCTGCCGTCCACTTCGGCAGGTAAGGTTATAGTTCCGCCGCCATTGGATAAAGATACGACATTTCCTGCAAGAGATAGAGCTTGAATTTCGTTGGTAATGCTGCCATCTACTTCGGCAGGTAAGGTAATATTTCCGCCTCCATTGGATAGGGAAACTACATTTCCTGCGAGAGATAAGGCTTGGATTTCGTTGCTTGGATTATTATCATTATCTCCTGTATTGCTAATAACTCCCCCGCCCGAAATGTTAATTCCGCTGCCTGCTGTATAAAGAGTAATAGGCAAAGGCTGCGTTTGCAGTACGCCATTGAAGTCTGCTACGACCATTCTTGTTCCAGCTCCTGCAAGACTCGAAGATTTGACCGTTCCTACCACTTCTAAGGTATTTGTGGGGCTTGAGGTGCCAATACCGACATTTACCGCATTTCCGCCGGTTCCGCCCAAGACTAAGGTGTTAGAAGTTCCCACGAGGGCATTTGCGCCAATTGCAGTAGCATTGGTTAAATTCCCCAGACTTGGATTTGCATTTACCCCCAAAAAGACATTATTATTGCCTGTGGTATTTGCCGTCCCAGATTGATGCCCGATAAAAGTATTGTTATCGGAGGTGCTTGCATAACCCGCAGAATCGCCTATCATTACATTTCTGTTTCCTGTTATATTGTTAAAACCTGCATAATTTCCATAATAGCTGTTCCCTTCTCCCGAGCTATTATTTTCTCCGCTATAATTGCCTGAAAAAACATTCCTTGAGCCTGTAGTAGTGAACTTGCCACTATTAAGTCCCAAAAATAGATTATTCGCTCCAGAGGTGTTGCTATATCCGCTATAAGCTCCGAGAAATAGATTTTGAATCCCCGTAGTATTAGTATATCCACTATAAGCTCCCGAAAAAACATTGTTTGTACCTGTGGTATTATTTTCTCCACTATAATTGCCTGAAAAAACATTATTTGTCCCTGTAGTATTGAACTTGCCACTATTAAGTCCCAAAAATAGATTATTCGCTCCAGAAGTATTGCTATATCCGCTATAATATCCGAGAAATATATTTTGAATCCCCGTAGTATTGCTATATCCGCTATAAGCTCCCGAAAAAATATTGTTTGAACCTGTGGTATTATTATATCCGCTGTTAGCCCCTGAAAAAATATTATTAGCTCCTGTGGTGTTAGAAGTTCCACTCGAACTTCCTGAAAAAACATTGTTAGTTCCTGTGGTGTTAGAAGCTCCACTCGAACTCCCTGAAAAAACATTGTTTGAACCTGTGGTATTATTTTCTCCACTATAATTGCCTGAAAAAACATTATTTGTACCTGTAGTATTGAACTTGCCACTATTAAGTCCCAAAAATAGATTATTCGCTCCAGAAGTATTGCTATTTCCGCTATAATATCCTGTAAAAATATTGTTTGAACCTGTGGTATTATTTTCTCCACTATAATTGCCTGAAAACACATTATTTGTACCTGTAGTATTGAACTTACCACTATTAAGTCCCAAAAATAGATTATTATCTCCAGAAGTATTGCTATATCCGCTATAATATCCTAAAAATATATTTTGAATCCCCGTAGTATTATTATACCCACTATAAGCTCCCGAAAAAATATTGTTTGAACCTGTGGTATTATTTTCTCCACTATAATTGCCTGAAAAAACATTATTTGTCCCTGTAGTATTGAACTTACCACTATTAAGTCCCAAAAATAGATTATTAGCGCCGGAAGTATTGCTATATCCACTATAAGTTCCGAGAAATATATTTTGAATCCCCGTAGTATTATTATACCCACTTTCAGCCCCTGTAAAAATATTGTTATAGCCTGTGGTATTATTATATCCGCTATTAGTCCCCGTAAAAATATTATTCGCACCTGTGGTATTATTACGTCCGCTATTAGCCCCCGTAAAAACATTGTCATAGCCCGTAGTATTTGCTTTCCCAGATTGATGCCCTATAAAAGTATTGTTATCGGAGGTGCTTGCATAACCCGCAGAATCGCCTATCATTACATTTCTATTTCCTATGATATTAGTATAACCTGCATAAGCCCCATAATAGCTGTTAGAAGCTCCAGTAATATTATTGCGCCCACTTTGAGCTCCTGAAAAAATATTATTGTAGCCTGTGGTATTCAAAGCACCCGATTCATGTCCGATAAAAGTATTGTTATCAACGATATTTGAATAGCCTGCGGAGTATCCTATCATTACATTTCCGTTTCCAGTGGTATTATTATGACCGGAATACGTTCCGAAATAGTTATTGGCAGTGCCAGTGGTATTGTAATAGCCTGCGCGCCCCCCATAATAGTTGTTACTTCCCCCAGAGATATTATTTTCTCCACTATAATTGCCTGAAAAAATATTGTTTGAACCTGTAGTATTGAACTTACCCGTATTAAGTCCCAAAAATATATTATTAGAGCCGTTAGTATTGGTATATCCGCAATAAGCTCCTATAAATATATTTTGAATCCCCGAAGTATTATTATAGCCACTTTCAGCCCCTGAAAAAATATTGTTATAGCCTGTAGTATTATTACGTCCGCTATTATACCCAGTAAAAGTATTATTAGCGCCTGTGGTATTCATATTCCCGCTATAATATCCCGTAAAAACATTACGATAACCTGAGCTATTATTTTCTCCGCTATTATTCCCCGTAAAAACATTGTATGAACCTGTGGTACTATTACGTCCGCTCTTAGCTCCCGTAAAAACATTCTGATCCCCCGTAGTATTTGCTCTCCCTGATAGATACCCTATAAAAGTATTTTCATCAGTCGTGGTTGAATAACCCGCAGAATCTCCTATCATTACATTGCTGTTTCCGAAGATATTATTATAACCTGCATAAGCCCCATAATAGGTGTTAGAAGCTCCCTGAACATTATTCCGCCCACTTTCAGCTCCTGAAAAAACATTATCGTAGCCTGTGGTATTCGAAGCCCCTGATTCGTGTCCTATAAAAGTATTGTTATCAACGATATTTGAATAGCCTGCGGAGTATCCTATCATTACATTTCCACTCCCAGTTGTATTATAATAACCTGAATTATATCCGAAATAGTTATTGGCAGTGCCAGTGGTATTCAAATAGCCCGCCTGCACCCCATAATAGCTGCTATGCTCTCCTGAAGTATTATTCCGCCCACTTTGAGCTCCTAAAAAAACATTGTTTGAACCTACAGTAGTCGAAGCCCCTGATTCATGTCCGATAAAAGTATTGTTATCAACGATATTTGAATAGCCTGCGGAGTATCCTATCATTACATTTCCATTCCCAGTTATATTATTATGACCTGAATAAGCTCCTGAAAAAAGATTGTTTGAACCTGTGGTATTCGAAGAGCCTGATTCACGTCCTATAAAAGTATTGTTATTAACGATATTTGAATAGCCGGCGGAGTATCCTATCATTACATTTCCACTCCCAGTTGTATTATTATGACCTGAATAAAGTCCGAAATAGTTATTGGCAGTGCCAGAGGTATTATTTTCTCCACTATAATTGCCTGAAAAAACATTATTTGTACCTGTAATATTGAACTTACCACTATTATGTCCCAAAAATAGATTGTTAGCTCCCGAAATATTGCTATATCCGCTATAATATCCTGTAAAAATATTATTAGAACCAGAGGTATTATTTTCTCCACTATAATTGCCTGAAAAAATATTATTTGCACCTATAGTATTGAACTTACCACTATTAAGTCCCAAAAATAGATTATTAGCTCCAGAAGTATTGCTATATCCGCTATAATATCCTGTAAAAATATTATTAGAACCTGTGGTATTATTTTCTCCACTATAATTGCCTGAAAAAACATTATTTGCACCTATAGTATTGAACTTACCACTATTAAGTCCCAAAAATAGATTGTTAGCTCCAGAAGTATTGCTATATCCACTATTAGCTCCGAGAAATAGATTATTAGCTCCGGAAGTATTGCTATATCCGCTATTAGCTCCGAGAAATAGATTTTGAAAGCCTGTAGTATTATTATATCCACTATTAATCCCCGTAAAAATATTATGAGAACCAGTGGTACTATTACGTCCGCTCATAGCTCCCGTAAAAACATTGCCATACCCCGTAGTATTTGCTCCCCCTGATCTATGCCCTATAAAAGTATTGTTATCGGACGTGTTTGCATAACCCGCAGAATCGCCTATCATTACATTTCTGTTTCCTATGGTATTAGTATAACCTGCATAAGCCCCATAATAGCTGTTAAAAGCTCCTGAAATATTATTCCGCCCACTTTCAGCTCCTGAAAAAGTATTGTTTGAACCTGTAATATTGTTATATCCGCTATTAGCTCCGAGAAATATATTTTGAAACCCCGTAGTAGTACTATACCCACTATGAGTCCCTGTAAAAACATTATTAAAGCTTGACGTATTACTAAAGCCAGAATTGAATCCTATAAAAACATTGCTATTTTGCGCGCTCAAATCTATAAAGACAAGGCACAAAAAGCCAAAAATGAGTAAATAAATTTTGTTCATCGTATGAAATAGTTAAAGATAATAAACGGTAAAAATAGGGCTTATCGGAAGTATAAGCAATAGGGGGAAACCGTCATTTTGGGAAAAAAAAGGCGTAGAAATCGGGGTTTATTGGAGAAAACGGGAACGGGTAAATGTTTTGATACTTGATAGGTTTTGAAAATAACATGGGAGAAATGGCGGACGCTTGCACCAGCAATGCAACAAACATGATAACCTTGTTTATTTAGTCTGTACTACTTAAGGCAGATTTGCGCAGATTAAAAACATTTGCGAAAATCTGCGGTTAAATCTGCGAAAATCTGCGTGAACTAATCCGAAAATATCGGTAAAATAATATATTTCTCCATTGGCAATTTCCCAAAATAAAAAGGATTCAACTTACTTTGTGAAATAGGTTTGAGCCAAACAGCCGCTTGAAACAAGTCATTTTGAGAAAAAAGGCTATCCGAAAGCCTTGTAAATGAGTCTATTAGCACCACAGAAATAGGATTTTCTGTTTCTGCACTTTGCAAAAGCGATTCGTAAGGCAATGCCCAATCCATGCCTTGAAGGGGCTTGGGGAAAAATGTATTTTTGTCTGTAACAATGAGTTTGCTGCCCATTTTTCCTGCCCGAACTTGAGCAAAAAGACTGTTAAGGGCTTTTACTTTTTGGGAATAAAAAGGATTCATAGCGATTCTTCCCAAAGAAATGAGTATCAATAAAATACCCAAATAAGCCACCCATTTTTGCGAAAAATAGCTTTGATAGGCTTTTCCCAAAGCCCACATAGCCCAAAATGCGACCAGCAAAAGATAGGCTTCTGCGTAGGCATAATTGACGGAATCTGTGTTTCTTAAATAGCAAAGTAGCAGAAAAAAGGCAGTAATTCCTAAGAAATAGGCAAGTAAAAGGTGTTTTTTTTCTTTGAAAAGATAAACAAAAACCAAAATTTCCCATACAAAAAAGAGGCTTTTCCATAGATAGTTTTGGGCAAAAAAAGAAATCATTTCTGTATAAACCCAGCCGCCTGTTTGGAGTTTTTGGAGAAAAAGGGATAAGTCTTCAGCACTTTGCTTGTCATACCAATCGCCTATTATGCCTTGCTGCCGCAAAAAAATGACGATAATAGCCGTTATCATCGGGAATATGAGGGTCTTTTTTACCTTAAATTGCTTTTCTGCCATACAATAGCCGATAATTCCCAAGATACACAAGGGAATAATAGGGTGAACCCATATAGAAAAAATAATGAGTAAAATGCTGATAATCAAATACTTGCTTTGATTGTTTTCTATGTATTTTTCGATAAAAACGGCAGTTAATAGGGTGTATGCTAATCCAATAATAAGTTCTGCGGCTACGAAGTAAAAGGTATCTGAAACGGGTAAACTTAGCAGAAATATAAGGCTCCATATAGCTGATTCTGAACGGATTACTTTTTTGAGAAAGAGAAAAATGCTTAGATAAAAAAGTCCTATATTGAGGGAAAATGCAAGGGAAACCCATTTGAGGGGGGCATGGAGTTTTAGCATCAAAACGGGCAATATTTCTGCGAAAATAGCGATATAGCGTTCATGTGCCACAAAAAAGGATTCTTTTTGCACCATATTGAACAAATAAAAGGCTGTGTCAGTATAATAGATTCTTTCTTGGTAGAAAAAAAGCGTCATGCAAAGGTATAGGGCAAAAAAGACAGATTGTATGATAGTAGTTTTTGACATTTTAGACATAAGTTTTCGGCACGCAGATTTTCGCAGATGACAAGATTTTTATTTTTTTGACAAGATTTACAAGATAAACAAGATTAATAGGGTTTTTCATTTTTCATTTTCACATGCACATCTTACTCATTGATGCTTTTTCGGATAAGTTGATAGCAGATTTGCAAAGAATCGCTACAAAAGTAAGCTATTTGCCGAAGGCTACAAAATCGGAAATTATGGTTATGTTGCCTGAATATGAAATTTTGGTGCTGAATAGCAAAATTGCAATAGATAAGGAGGTAATTGATAGGGCTGCCCGTTTGCAACTTGTGATACGTGCGGGGGTAGGAATGGAGCATTTTGACTTGCCGTATTTGGCAGCAAAAGGCATTGAAGCCTTGAATACGGCAGGCGCAAATGCGGACGCTGTGGCGGAACAAGCTGTGGGTATGTTGTTGGCGTTGCGACATAACATTGTGCAGGCAAATGGCGAAGTCAAGCAATTTGTGTGGAATCGGGAGGCGAATAGAGGCAGGGAAATTGGGGGAAAAACGGTGGGAATTATCGGTTTTGGACATACAGGTTCTGCCTTTGCAAGGAAATTGCAAGGCTTTGGCTGTCAGATGTTAGCGTATGACAAATATAAAACGGGCTTTGGAAATGCTTGGGTGCAGGAGGTAGATTTGGCTACGATTTTTGTAAAAAGTGATATATTGAGCCTTCATATTCCGCTCACTACTGAAACACATAATTGGGTAAATGCCGCTTTTTTTGCCCAATTTCACAAAAATATTACGTTTCTCAATCTTTCGAGGGGGGAAATCGTGGTGTTGAGGGATTTGATTCAGGTATTAGGTACAGGAAAGGTGCAAGCTGCGGGCTTAGATGTGTTGGAAAATGAGAAAATGGAGACTTTGACGGAGACGCAAAAGGCTTTGTATGAGGCTCTTTTTGCCCAAAAAAATGTGATACTTACACCACATATTGGGGGCTGGTCGGTGGAGTCGAAGGAGAATATTGAGATGTCTATTTTCACGCAGATAAACGCAAATAAAAAAAGATGTCGCAGATAATATGTGTTATCTGCGACATCTGCTCTCATCTGCGAAAATCCGCGTGCTTACTTCGCAATCATCAATTTATAAGTATTACTTTCGTCAATCGTAGCCCCTTTGATGCTCACTTTTACGTAGTAAATGCCTACACTCAATTTTTCCGTTGGGAAAGTTATGTTTTCTTTTCCTGCTGCAAGCGAAATCGGAGCTGTATGGAAAATTTCTTTTCCCTCTACAGACACTAAGCTCACTTCTACGTCCGCACTTTCGGGCAAATCTACAGAGATAGCAAAGAATTTTTCTGCTGTAGGATTTGGATAAATACGCACCTCAACCGCTGTAGGCAAGGTAGGCGTTACGGTCGGCTTTGTAGTTCTTGGATAAGAATACGCCCCTGTATAATAAATCCCTTTGCCATTTGTAGCCACAAATACAGTGTTATCTTTTTCAAGGGTAAACTCTTTTTTGACTACATTGGTCATATTTGCGCGATATTTTCTGACCGAAATATCCGTTACTGGCACATGTGCAGCTTCTGGAAGTACAGACATAAAGCTGCCCGTTTGCAAGTCTGTCGTAGCATATAAGCCTCTTTCTGTGCCAATCATCAAAGTAGAGATGCCATTTGAGTCTAAGACAAATTGTGCGCAATAAATCGGCATTTTTTCGGGCAAAGAAGCTCCTAATGGCTTAAATACAGGCGCGGCTGCGGTGATGTCATTTGTTATAACAATCAAACTATCTTTGCTCAAGTTCTCACGTTTGCCATATCCAGCGTAGGTTACTACTACTTGTTTGGGGTTTGCAGGATTGACAGCAATGGCAGAAATAGAACGAGTTTTGACCAAACCTGTGGCTTTGTTTGTCAAAGAAATGGTGGTTGCTGTAGCTTGTGCAGCATTTGCATTGATACCAGCCCTGTGATGTGCGCGTTTGATTCGGAACAACAAACCATTGCTTGTCCCAAGATATACGTTGTGCGTAGTATCGCCTGACACAGCGATTGCGGTGAAGCCATCAGGTGCTGAAACCAAGATATTGGTAAGGCGTGTCCAAGTAGGCGCAGGTCCAGAAGGGTCGCCTAAGGCATGTTCTACCTGCCACAAGGCTTTTCCATTGGTAAAAAAGGTGTAATTTTTCAAACCTTGTAGGGCTTTCGCGCCTTTGCTCAACATGCTATCAGGAATTACCTCATCTATCACCCATTGTGCTTGATTCGGGATATAGAAGCCAAAAGAAGTACTAGCACCTTGCAAAGACCCGCCTTCCGTAAAGCGACTTGTACGGTCAATGTAAAT
>JAYUZN010000835.1:0-4462 GCA_043751755.1 Bacteroidota bacterium
GGCGAAATTGTAGCTATAGGAGCTGAAAATGCTTCATCCTTGCATGATGGAACTTTTCATCGCTTTAACTCCTCAACAGGAGCTTTGATAGGTTCTCGGAGATACCCAAGAACGCGCAATGACGGTTTTAACGGAATTGTGCAACTTACAAATGGAGACTACATTATTTTGGGGGCAGAAAAAAATGACAATTCCGGAAGCGCCACGAACTATAACAGCACAAATATAAAACTCATGCGAGTAGATTCAACAGGAACTTATCTATGGGAAAGAGCTTATGCCAACAATGGTCTGCTAACAGGAGAGCATGAGGGCGCAATTAGGTTGCAAGGAAATCAAGTAATTGTAGCGGGTATTACCAATCGTTTTTCTACAAACCCTGCTGTAAATGGCAACAATGGCGGAAATGCAGCATATCTTGCGGGCATTTCTTTAGATGGTTTAACCGTAAACTGGTCGAAATTAGATGATGTAAATACGGCTTCTACCTCTGCCATTCAAACTGTACGGCTTGTTGCTACGGCTACTGCTGCTATGATAGGCATCTCTACGAATAATCGCCCTTTTGTAGGGGAAACAGCATTGAATCGTAACTTTTTATTTGCAGAAAACAGCTTATCAGCAGATACATCAGGTTGTATTGATAGGGGATTTCCTTTGACGGTTACAAGCCCTGCTGCGATAACCCCTGTAGCTATTGCGCCTACTACCACGAATCTCAATTTGTTGGGAGAAAACCCAGTGTATAGTGATAGCATTCTTGTAGGAAGAACGAATACAGGCTGTTTTTGTAGCGCGCCAGTAGCTACCCTTTCTACCCTCAATACGGCTGCTTATTGCAACAGTACTGCTACGATAGCGATTGCGAATGCAGCTTTTCCTTCCAATGTGATTGTAACGGGCCCTACCCCTTCTAACACCAATGTAAATGCAAGCCCTTTTACGCTTAGCAACTTATGTCCCGGTAGCTATTCTGTGATTGTTTCGGGTCCAGGCGGCTGTGCCGATACAGTTACTTTTTCTATAGAAAATATCTGTCAAGGCTTCAATGTAGCTATTACTGCCATCAACCTTGCCTATCCTAGTTGTGGCAGTAATGTTGATATTCTCATAAGCGGCGGCGCAACAAGTCTGCCTGCAAGTGTACAAACCAACTGGATAGGCGGAGGAGCCGCCGCCATCACTGCAAATAGCAATGCCTTTAATATTTCTGGGGAATGTCCTCAAACCTATACAACCTATATCACTTCGGCACAAGGCTGTAAAGACACCATTTATTATGTGATTCCTACTTGCGTAGATTCAGCGATTTGTGTAGGAAGTACGGTCATTCTTTCAGCATGGGACAATAAATTTCATGCACCTTTGGTGGGCGGAAATCAAATCACAGGAAACTGGCTTACAAATGGCGTAGCTTCGGGAAGCGGCACAACGCTTACCATTTCGCCTACGGCAAATACCAATTATATCTTCAATGGAGCGTTGTATAACGTAGTAAATGGCGTTTCTACCTTCGTTCAATTTGTGAACTTCTGTGTAAACATAAGCCTCACAACGCCTCCTACCTTGACGGCTACCGCTTCTCCTGCTACGATTTGTGCAGGGCAAACTTCTACTTTGAGCGTTACAGGGGGCGGCGGAATGGCAGTGTATCGCTGGTTTAGAATGCCTGCTACCAATTTGGGAACAGGAGCTACCAAAGTCGTTTCTCCTGCCACTACGACTACGTATTATGCCATTGTGGATTGCGTACCTTGTACAGACACCGTTTGGGTTACAGTAAACGTGGTTCAGCCTACGCAAGCTACTATCACAGGTCCTTCTGCAATATGCGGCACACAAAACGTAACCTTAACTGCCACAGGCGGAGGCACTTACGCATGGAGATTAACGCCAAGTAACACGGTTATTGCAACTACTGCGGCTTTAACTGTAGCCAATGTAAGTACAACGCGCACCTACAACGTAACCGTTACAAACGCGCCTTGTGCTACGACAACTGCCTCACAAACGATAACCGTAAATTCCATTCCTGTCGTTACTTTGCCTGTGCCTTCGGGCTGCAAAATTGTAGGACAGCCGCTTACTTTCAATGCAAGCAGCAGCAATATCTCGACTTGGACATGGGGCAATGTACCTAATACACCCACAGGCATTGCTTCTACTGCGACTACTTCTGCTGCGACTTATATGATGGTTTCTGGTGCAAATGCCGTTTCTGTAACAGCTACAGATGCAAATGGTTGTACCAAAACGGTAACTACTTCTGTAACGCCTTCGGCTTTGACTACGACTATTACAAAAGCGCAATCGGGTCCTTGCAATAGCTACAAGTTTACCGCAGTTTTGGCAGGGTCTAACGTCTCTACGGGTACAGCTTTGACTTATAGCTGGGTATTCAAAAACCTAACAGCTAACACACAAGTTTCGCAAACAACTACTGCCCCTACCAATTTTGCTACCCAATTATTCGCAGCACCCGGCATAGACAACTATGAAGTATGTGTGTATATAACCACTACTTTGGGCTGTACCTCATTTATTTGCATGAATCCCAATCTACCTGCTTGTACTTGCAATATTGCTGCTAATTTCTGTTCTACAGTAGGAACCCCTGCGGCTTCAGGCACAGCAGTTCCTGTTACTTTTACCAATGGTAGCACAGGCGGCGGCGCAACAAGCCTTGCTTATACTTGGAGCTGGGGAGATGGCACAGCAAACACCGTTACTACAAGCATCAATGCACAAACACATAGTTTCGCTTCAAATGTTACCAACAGCAATGTAGAACTAACCGTAACAGGCACTGCAAATGGTATGCAATGTTGCCAAAGAGTCGTGATTCCTGTCTCTATTCCTGCACCTTGCCCTATCACCTCAGCCAATGTTACAGGTTTCAATTACAGACAAAATGCAACAGGTTCGATAATTTTTTATGCAAATGTAGTAGCCCCCGCAGGTTGTACCTACTTGTGGAACTACGGCAATGGCGCAACTTCTACAGCAGTTTCTCCGACTTACACGTATCCTGTAGCAGGTACTTACAATGCTTGTTTGACTATCACACACACCGCCACAGGTTGTAACAAGACTTTCTGTCAAAGCATCATTGCTACTGTACCAAGCTGCAACATCATTCCCCGTTATACTGCGACAAGATGCACAGGCTCGGCTATGGATATTTCTTTTACGGCTATCGATAACACATCAGGAACAGCTCCAGCAGGCGTAACTTACAACTGGAACTTCGGAGATGGTATGACACAAAGCACAGCTACTGCCACAACTGTACATACCTACGCAGTTGTAGGAACTTATACCGTTTGTTTGCAAAAAATAACGGCAAATTGTACCACGAATGTATGCCATACTTTCAATGTGCAACTGCCTACTTACACGAATTGTAGCCCTGCCCCATCAGGCTTGAAAACCTCACAAGGCGGAGACGATAAAGGCAGCGAAGAACTTGTACCTTTGGACGGCAACAATTGGTTGATAAACAAGGTAGAAGTAGTACCAAATCCTGCAAAAGGCTTGACAAACTTGCATTTCAACTTGTCGAAAGACGTAGAAGTGAATATGGAGGCTTTTAGTTTGGAAGGAAAAGTGGTATGGGAAAAAACAAGTAGCCTAAATGCAGGACATCAAGCCGAAGAAATCAATCTTTCTGGCTGGGCTGCAGGCATGTATATTATCAGAGTTAGAACAGGAGATGAGGTTCAGAATATTAAATTAGTTGTAGAAAACTAATCCTCTTTTTATCACTTATTTTGTAAGAAGTCAGTAGAGTCGAAAGGCTTTGCTGGCTTTTTTATAGGCATAAATTCAAAAAATATCCTGCTGTAAAGAAAAAAGAGCTAATTTTTTCGCTTTTGAGCCTAAAAAACCGCAAAGTTCGCAAAGGAACCGCAAAGAACGCAAAGGAATACGTCAAAATTATCTCTTTTGCGTTCTTTGAGTGGGCTTTCTTTGCGAACTTTGGGGTAAAAGGAGCGATATTTGGGGTAAAAGGAGCGATATTTGGGGTAAAAGGAGAAATATTTGCGTTTTGTCAGCTCCATTTTCTTTACAGCAGGAAAAATATACCTACCTTTGCCTTCCTTTTCAAAGAAAAAATATGTTAAATCTATACAACACACTTACACGTCAAAAAGAGGTTTTTGAAGCCATAGAACCCCCTTTTGTGGGCATGTACCTATGTGGACCCACTGTTTACGGCGATGCACATCTCGGACACGCGCGCGCAGCCCTCACCTTTGACGTATTATATAGATACCTCAAATATTCGGGCTATCAGGTGCGCTATGTCCGCAATATCACAGACGTAGGACACCTTACGGGCGACAGCGATGACGGCGAGGACAAGCTCCAAAAATTTGCAAAAGCGAATAAATTAGAGCCGATGGAAGTGGCGCAAAAATACACAGACAGCTATAATTCAGACATTTCTGCCCTCAATATC
>JAYUZN010000836.1:0-3615 GCA_043751755.1 Bacteroidota bacterium
TGGTGCAAGCGTCCGCTTGTACCTCCTTTCTTGAAGCGTCCGCTTCGAGGATGGAAGCGGACGCTTCAAGAAACTGCAACAAGCGGACGCTTGCGGCAGCTATCCCGATAATTTAACCCCGTTTATTTTATAAGAACCACTTACCTTAGTAATAAATTATGATTTTATTGCTTTTGTGTTCCTAATTAGATACCGACATTATTAGCTAGTAAGTCGATTTGCGTTTAATAGGATGGCGCACCTTTGAAAGGTGCGTCACCCTGCAACTCTACCAATACATTATGTCGTTATCAGAATACGTCCAAATCTGGGGTGATTTTATCTTTTCTTGCCAAAACCACTTTTAATAACTACTCCCAAATAGCTGCCTGTCATCGTAGCAAAAGCAGCAATAAGTCCTCCCATCAAAGCGGAGACAAGTATCATGCTATAGGGCATCTGTTTTTGGAGTATCAACTCGGAAATGCGGTTGCTCAGAATCAGGTCATTGGCTATATCTGTCGCAAAAGCCAATCCGCCCCATAATAACATTCCTGCAATGAAGCCTGCCAAGAAGCTATTGCCGATATGAGGCTGTTTTTTTTCGGCAAAAGACTTGCGGCGCGGAGCTTCGCTTAACAAAAAACCCACGAGAGCGGCTACTATACACAAGCCCCACCATTGAGGCAATAGCAAGCCTACTGCCCAACCGCCTACAAGTATCATGCCTATTTTTAGGATAAATCTCATTGAAAATGCAATCTAAGATAGATGAAAGTACAAATATAGGGCTTTTTTTGAGGTTTGCGCAGATTTTCGCAAATGTTCTCATATCTAAGCCTCATTTCTCCACAATTCTGACCAAATGCCCTTCTCGCATTTCGTATTTGCCCGATTGTCGTGTCAAAGGGTTGTCTTCGGCAAGCTGCGACAAATCCATAATATCTTCTGCGAGTGTATGCAGGCTGCCTCCCGTTTCAAAGGCTATCCGCAAATAATCGGTACTCACAAAACTCTCTTTTGAGTCGCAAATGATGACATGTATCGGCTTTTTGATGTATTGCAATAACGCCATATCTCGCACCGCAGTATTGTCGGAGATGAGGATAATATCATCAAAATCTTTCACTTTTTTGATACCAAATAACACTGCTTCCAAATCATTTTCTTGAACCCCACCTCCTGTGCCATTATTCATGGTTTCGCGCATGGTAATAATGACTTCTTGTAAGCTATTGGTCTTTGCCCAATAAACGCCCCCTGCTGTGCCAACAGGCTTATCTTTATCTCGCTCCCATTTGCGATTGCCATCATTGAAGAAGACAAAATGGCTCACTTGCGAAACATTTTTTTCCAAATTGAGCCTATGCCACATCAGCAACTGCGCCCCATATTGATACATGCTTGCTGTCCAATCCATCACTATCAGGCTATTTTTCCATTCGGGGTGTCGGTTCAAAATCGCAAAAACGGTGGAGTCTTCTCGGAGTTGCTTCTCGCCCCGCAATATCTCTATAATATCCTCTATTTTTTCGACTTCATCGCCATAAATCTTTATAGGAGGGATTTCTAATTCTGCAATGGTACTCGTCAAAAACTCTTTGGGCACAGACGGCACAGCCGCAGGAGTTGTTTCTTTGACAAGAGAAGTTGGGTTGGAAGTCGGACGGGGATTTGAAGTTCCTTTGGGCTTATTCGGCTCAAATGTATGGGCGACTATAATCAATTCTCTCGGCTGATATTTGATGACAATTCCATGAAACATCAGCTTTGCCTCGTCCTCCGTTTTGCAATTTGTCTGTATAACCAAGTTCCATTTCACGTCTATAGCTCGGAAAATGGGGTCAAGTTCTATCAAATTTTTGATACGTGCATTGAGAATTTTGTCATAATTGCACCGCCATTTGTTGTAGTCTAAGGGATAATTTGTATAAACCAAGTCTATTTCTATGGGAAAACTTTGGGCAGAAACGCTTGTCCATGCTTCGGGATTTCGCATATCTGCGCTGGCATACGCCATATTGATAATGGCATGTTTTTGCGTAGAATCTACTTGATATACAGGCACTTGATATGCCTGAACTACATTTACGGTATCTACATAATGTTGGGCAGACACAGCAACATAGGAACACAAAACGATTCCTGTGAGCAGCAAATTAAGGAATATACGCATAGTATTGTGTAAATGGAAATGGCGGTAATACTACGAAGAATCTTCCGTTTTTCAAAATTTAGTGCGCAGATGAGACAAGGTTTTTATTTTTTTGACACGATTTTTATTTTTTGACAAGATAAACAAGATAAGAAAATGAATAGGGTTTGCTAATTCTCAACTCTCAACTTTCAACTCTCAACTTTCCACTCTCAACTCTCAACTTTCCACTCTCAACTCTCAACTTCCCCTAATGGTGACTCCTAATTCTATCTTTCCTCGTCTTAAAAAACAATTCTAACACAGGAAAATAATCTTTTTGTACGTTTATAGAAAGATAATCCATTTTATATTTTTTGGCTAAATGGTTGAGATTTGTGTCTATCTTCTCAAATTCCTTGCTCAATTCTTTGCCATACACGCTGTCTCCTGCATTTATCCACGCCAAATTGCCTGTTTCCATATCCAAAGTAGGAATTGTGCCATAGCCGCTGCCCATCACTTCGCGCGGATTGAACAAACGAATGAGAATCACCTCATGTTTTCGGGCGATAGAAATTAACGGTTGCTCATAATTTTGGTCTAAAAAATCGGAAATAATGAGCAGAATACTCCTTCTTTTTTGGGTTTTTCGGATAAAATCAAGGGCTTTTCCCATCGCTGTCCCCAAATGTTCTGCCCGATTATTGAGCAGGTTTCGCACAATTGCCAAGACATGTTTTCTGCCTTTTTGGGGCGGAAAATACTGCTCTATTTGGTCCGAAAAAGTGGACATGCCGATTTTGTCATTGTTTTTGAGGGCAGAAAAAGCCAAAATAGCGGCGATTTCTGTGCCTATGAGCAGCTTATTTTCCGCTTCATTGCCAAAATCCTCCGAACCACTTATGTCAAATAACACAAACAAAGTTCGCTCCCTTTCTTCTTTAAACTGCTTGATATACGCCTGTCCTGTCCGTGCCGTAACATTCCAGTCAATGGCGCGAATCTCGTCTCCATATTGATAATGTCGCACCTCATCAAACTCCAAACCCTGCCCTTTGAAGGCAGCATGGTACTCGCCAGCGAATAAATCATTCACCATGCGCCGGATTTTGATTTCGAGTTTGCGGACTTTGCGCAGGACTTCTTTCATATGTGTGTGAAAAAAAAATAATTATGAATATTTTTGTTTTAATATGCTCGCAATCACTTTTTCAAGCCCAAAAGAATATTGAGATTTCGGAGGGGGGAAACTTTTTTTAATCGATTTGAAGTTATTAATTTCAATAGATGTTATCATAATAAGTAGTTGAAAGTTATAAGTTGCCATGCACTAAACATACGTACCTGCCATTTTCCAAATGGCAGCAGTAGTTTCATTGCCATTTAGAAAATGGCAACTACGGGAGCATACGTACCTGCCATTTTTTAAATGGCAGCAGTAGTTTCATTGCCATTTAGAAAATGGCAACTACGGGGGCATACGTACCTGCCATTTTTTA
>JAYUZN010000837.1:0-4706 GCA_043751755.1 Bacteroidota bacterium
AATTACGCAAATTACAGACCCTATGAGTTTTACCATTGAGCGTGCGTATGATGCAAATGGCAATTTAATCGCAGAAAAAGATAAAATGAACCGTTGGACTTATTATACCTACGACTTAAAAGACCAATTGATTTAAATAGAAGATAATAGGGGTCAATATACTTTTATGACCTACGATAATATGGATATGTTGATGACGGTAACCGATGAACGAGGCATACAAACGGTGGCTTATATATATGGTGCAAAAGGGCAGATTGTCAGTCAAACGAATCCTTCGGGCATGACAAGCTATAGTTATGACATAGCGGGCAATCTGCTACAAGTTACAGATGCTATGATGATGACTTCAACGATTAATTATGATGCCCTCAATCGCCCTCTTAGTTTTACCAATAGTTTAGGACATACTACTTCCCTTACTTACAATGCTAATGGGCAAACTACCCAAGTTACCTATCCTGATAATACGACTCGCCTATTCTCCTATAACAATATGGGCTGGCTCACCCAAGTAACAGATGCTTTACAAGGAACTTCGCAGTTTCAATACAATGCAAATGGGCAAGTTACCCAAGCGATTGATGCTATGAATTGCAGCACAACTTACAACTATGGTACTGCTAATCAACTGCTTACTGTGTCAGATGGAGGCGGAACTTACAGTTATGCTTATACCCCTATTGGAAGTCCTGCTACTTATACAGATGCAAATGGCATTACTTCCGCGTTCACGTACAATGACAATGACGAGCTTACGCATATTGCCTATTCTAATGGGGCGTTTGAAAACTATGTGCTGAATGCAAATGGCGAAGTAACCAACGAAAGCAATAATAATGGCAATATAAGCTATCTACGAGATATGTTGGGCATGATTACAGGCATTACTGATATGTTTGGCAACCAAACTAAATATGAGTACGACCAAATCGGAAATCCGTTAAAAATTGTTTATCCCAACAATGATAGCACAGAATATTGGTACGATTTAAATGGGCAAATTACTGATGTATTCTTTAATCAAAATTTCATGGCTAAATACTATTACAATGCTATGGGACAACTCAGCAAAGATAGTTTGAGAAATGGAAGGTATAGTTTATATCAATATGATGCTATTGGCAGACTCATAGAAAAAGGGCAATACAATAATACGGGTAGCTTGTTTGCCCGCAATCAATATACCTTAAATAACATGGGCAATATAACCACTGATAATGCCCTATTGCCTATGCAGCCCAATGTTTCTAATCAAATTGTTACAAATGCCTATAGCTATAGCAATGATAATTGTCAAGTTTCGGCAACAGGCAATACTTTTAGCAGAGATAATAATGGCAATCGTACTGCTACCGCAGGTACAAATACGGAAAGTTATACCTTTGCCCAAAACAATTTATTAACTTCTTTTACCAAAAAGGGCAATACACAACAGTTTTTATATGACAACGGCGGCAATAAAGTACGTGATACAAAGAACGGGCAAGTTACACGCTTTGTCAATGATAACTTCTTAGGGCTTTCTACGCCCTTAGAAGAACGTAATGCTAGCAATCAGTTACAAGTTTCTTATATTTTAGGACCTGGCGGCGTTCCGATTGCACGCGATAGCGCAGGTACTTACTTATTTTATCATTTTGATGCAAAGGGAAATACCCTTGCCCTCAGCGATAGCAATGCCAATATTACGGATACCTACGCTTACGACCCCTTTGGCGATTATAGTTTACATACAGGCAGTACTCAACAGCCTTTTGAATATCTCGGCGGCTATGGCATACAACATCAAGTAGAAAACCTTTTCTATGTTCGCGCCCGCTTCTATGATGCGCAACAAGGGCGTTTCCTCTCGAAAGACCCTATAGCAGGGGCAGCAGGTAATACTCAAGGGCGTAATCAGTATGTGTATGGGTTTGATAATCCGCTGATGTGGAATGATGCGAGCGGGATGTATCCTGAAAAAATGTGTAAGTTGTCCCCTCATCCTACTAAACATCAAAAAAAGAAAGCCCATACAAGCAAGAAGAAAGCTAACAATTCCTGCAAAAAAGAAAAAAGCACTTTGGAAAAATTAACTAGATATGTTCCTATATATGGATCTGTTATGGATGCAAGAGAATCATTTGAAGATGGGCGATGGGGATGGGGAATATTTCATACTGTTTTAGCAATTACAGATGTAGTTCCTGTTAAAACATTAATTACAGTTGGAGTAAAAGCTGTTGGCAAAAAAATACTTTTTAAAGAAGTTGTTGAAGAAGGAGCTAAAGCTGGAGCTAAAGTTGGACTTAAAGATAAAGCTAAAGAAGCTGCTATAAAGAAAATTCAGAAGCAGTTAAGCAAAGAAGGGTTACAAGAAACGGCAAGAAAACAGCTAAAGAAACAACTAAAAGAGTATCAATCTAAAACTTGTAAATAACAACTCTCACAAAGTTTTTCCGATTTCCTTTTCCCTCATATAGAAATTGAAATTAAATAACTTTTTGACGGTTTTATAGTCCCGTAGGGACGCGATATTTATAGAAAAAAAACATGCCCCCGCCCCGTCTTGCTTTTTCGTGCAAGCACGAAAAATGGGATAAATTGGGGGGATTATGGAGGCTATAAATATTTCGTGCCTACGGCACTAAGAAATGCTCAAAATGACTGCTATAACTAATCGTCAAGTTATTCTTTTTCCATTCTATAAGGGGGGAAAATAAGGTTTTTATATTTTTTTATAACATTTTAATTTTTTACATATCATGCAAAATAAAACGCTTTTTATCACAAAATTATGGTTTTGTATTTTTACCTGCTTATTATCACAAAAAAATATGCTAGGACAATATGTTAATTCTACCATGGGTATAAATGGAATGGTAGTAGATTATCCCAGTGCAAATGGAGGTAGCCATAACCAAAATTCAATGCTTGTTTTTGGAAATGGTAGTGGAGAAGGAATTGGTAGTAATAGATGGAATAATGCACCTTTTACAAATTGGGTTGGATTAGATTTTTATACGAACTTCCAAAGGAAAATGTGTTTAACAAATGATGGAAACTTAGTAGTAGGAGGCACGTATTCTATTTACAAGATACATGCAATGGGAGATATATGTGCTGATGGTGGTTGGCTTCGTGTTACAGGTAATAGAGGTATTTATTGGGAAACATATACAGGCGGCTGGTATATGGAAGATAATACATGGATGCGCACCTATAATAACAAAAGTATCTGGGCAAATGGAGGACAAATTGGCACAGATGGGGGTTTTACCGGAGGATATGGGGGACTCTCTGCACCAATAGGAGGAGCTATATTTGCAGGTAATGTAGGCATAGGCACATCTTCTCCTATTGCTAAATTAGATGTAAATGGGAAAATATTAACTCGTTATCGCTTAACGTTAGGAGAATCAAATGGAGGGAATCCATTAACTACTAAGGTTTGGAATTTAGATAATAGTAATAATGATTTACGTATTTATCAAGAACCTAACAGAGTACTAATTCTGCGGCAAAACCGGGCAGCAGCACTTGGACAGTCGTATCAGATGCACGCCTAAAAGAAAAAGTAGAGAACTATACAGAAGGTTTAGCGATGATTAAGCAAATCCATCCGATTTCTTATAACTATACAGGTGAAGCAGATATGCCTACAAATGAACGCTTTATAGGTACATTTGCACAAGAATTACAAAAAATAGCTCCTTATATGGTGCATACTTGGACCTATAATAATGAGAGAGATGCGCCAAAAGACTACCTTGCGATTGATTACAATGCCTTAAGTTTTATGTTGATAAATGCAGTGAAGGAGCAACAAACGACTATTGAACAGCAAAATACCCGAATTGATGCTTTAGAAAAGTTGTTAGCTGAAAACACTACAACTACCACAGCTAATCAAATAGAAGTATCCTATAAAACGGCTCAATTATTTCAAAATGAGCCGAATCCTTTTGATGCAGAAACGAAGATTTCATTCATTCTTCCGCCAAATGTATCAGATGCAAGCATTGTTATAACGGATTTACAAGGGAAGATGGTACAAGATATTAAAGTAAGCGGAGTAGGAAAACAAGAAATTACCCTGCAAGCAGCAACATTAAGCAAGGGCATATATCTCTATTCGCTGAATATCAATGGGCAAATCTTAGATACTAAAAAAATGCTGTTACAATAAAATTATCCTGTAAGGAATAGGAATTAAATAACTTAACAATTTGTCATTTATATGGCTCGTGCATATCGCTGGTGCAAGCGTCCGCTTGTACCCTCTTTCTTGAAGTGTCCGCTTCGAAGTTGGAAGCGGACGCTTCAAGATACTGCCACAAGCGGACGCTTGCGGCAGCGGCCAAATCTTAGATACTAAAAAAATGCTGTTACAATAAAATTATCCTGTAAAGATGTCATCTCTTCAAGAGATGACACCTTTATTCGTTATATCTTATTGATTATGATAAACTTATATCAACTTTCAACTCTCAACTCTCAACTCTCAACTCTCAACTTTCAACTCTCAACTCTCAACTCTCAACTTTCAACTCTCAACTTTCAACTCTCAACTTTCAACTCTCAACTCTCAACTTTCAACTCTCAACTTTCAACTCTCAACTTTCAACTTTCAACTACTTATTATGAAACAACTCATTCGTATTGTACTGCTGCTATTTGTTACTACAACTTCGGTTCAATTTTCTTTTGCAGGAAGCCCTTCT
>JAYUZN010000838.1:0-6934 GCA_043751755.1 Bacteroidota bacterium
AATCTGCGCAAATCTGCGTGAAACAAAACGACTATGATAAAACAACTGAAAGCCATTCAACACATATTTGCGGATTTTTTTCACAGGCATTTACTCCTAATGTTTGTGATTCTGCCCCTTATTATCCTTACCGCAAAAACTGTAGGCTTTCTCACCGCCATTTGGGTCATTATTTTTATGCCTTTTTTTTGGCTCAAAGATAGACGAACCGCCGCCATATTGCTTACCCATATCATCTTTATAATAGGCGACAACCGCGCAGTTTGGGCAGACAATGTGCGCCCTGTACGCAATATTGCCATGTCATTACTGTTTATTCTTACCGTTTGGGATATTATTCAAGGCAAATACAAGCTAAATCTCTCCTTTCTGCTATGGCTGCCCTTTATTGCTTGGTGTATTTTTGGCATTACCCGCAGCCCTATTCCCTTAGATTGCGGCTTGCGAACGCTGTCCTATTTTTTCATGATATTCATTTCGCTACATTCCATTGTTTACGAGTTCAAGCGCACAAAAGGCAGGTTTGTAACGGATTGGATAAGCTTTATGAATGTCGCTTTTCTGATAGGATTGCTGCTGCTTATTTTGAAGCCCGATTGGGTTATTTTGGCATTAGAGTTTGTCGAAGAAGCTGATGGTGCGCGTTATCAAGGCGTGTATGGCAACCCCAATGGCATAGGCATGGCTTGTACGGTGCTTTTTCCGATGCTTATGTTAGAACGGTTTTATCTTCGCCATTTTCCCAAAGCCTATAGCAATCTCTCTTTTTTGATATTGATTATCACGATGCTCCTGTCTGGCTCACGTTCTACGTTGTTATCTACTATTTTATTTTCCATTTTTTTTTATATAGAAAATCGAAACCTGTTTATCCGAAATGCCTTAAAATACCTTGTTATTCCTGGAAGTGGCTTGTTTTTATCCCTTTTTGGCATGAAAATCATTCTTGCCATTCCCGTTTTAGCCAAAAGATTGCGCATAAGCGAAGGCATGTCCTTTGAAGACGTTACAAGTGGGCGAGGGCAGGTCTGGAATTTCTTGTTTACGGTTGGGCGTTTTTCCAAAATAGAGGAATGGATATGGCTGGGAAAAGGTTTTTATTATGACTCTTATTTCTTTTTTAAGCTGTTTACGACCTATCATCTGCCCCATCAATTTGCAGGGGTGTTCAGCGGGATCATGGCTCTTATAATGAATCATGGACTAATTGGCATTGTTATTTTCTTTATTACACACATAATTTGTTATAGACGCATCAAACTGAATGCCTTTATCCTGCCTTTATTTATTCTCATGTTTTTTTCTTCTATATTTGAAAGCTGGATTGTGTCCTCCCTCAACGCCTTTTCGCTTATGTTTTATGCCATAGTCGCGATTGGACAGACGGATATGTCCGATTTTCAGCGCGCAAATAAGAAATGAGCAGTTGTATTCGCAGAAAAGGGCAGTTTCTGCTTTCAAAAAAACTTGTATTTGCAGAAAAAGGCAGTTTCTGCCTACAAAAAAATCTATATTTGCATAAAATAGCTTTTTTGCGAATAAGATTTTTTATATTTGCAAAAAATTGAATATGAACATAGAACAATTTGTAGCTGGAACGTGGAAATCCCAATATAAGTATCAAAGTTTCGCGCCTGCTTTTATCAATCACAATTGGATAATTGCAGATGAGCAGCTGAATTATTTGCTAAGTTTGGCAAATATAAAGTTGGGGGAATTGAGCGCTTTTTCTACGCTTATTCCTGATATTGAGTTCTTTATCAAAATGCACGTGCAGAAAGAAGCTACGATGAGTAGCCGAATTGAAGGCACACAAACCAATATAGAGGATACTTTGCAAAAAATCGAAAATATTAATCCCGAAAAAAGGGACGATTGGCAGGAAGTTCACAATTATATTGCCGCTACGAATTTTGCGATAGCACGTTTTGAAACCTTGCCTTTGAGCAATCGCCTTATCAAAGAAGCGCACCAAATTTTGTTACAAGGTGTGAGAGGCGAGCATAAACAGCCGGGCGAATTTCGCCGCAGCCAAAATTGGATAGGGGGAGCCTCGCTCAATGATGCCATTTTTATCCCTCCACATCAAGACGAGGTGCCAGATTTGATGAGCGATTTAGAACATTTTTTGCATAATGACCGTATTTTTGTCCCAGATTTAATCAAAATTGCCATTGCACATTATCAATTTGAAACCATTCACCCTTTTTTGGACGGAAATGGGCGAATAGGACGTTTGCTGATAAGCCTCTATTTGATGGATAAAGGGATATTGCAAAAACCTACTTTGTATTTATCTGCTTTTTTCGAGAAAAATAAAATGTTATATTACGATAATCTTATGCGAGCGCGCACACAAAACGACTTGAAACAATGGTTGAGATTTTTTTTAGAAGGAGTCCGTCAAACGGCAGAAAACTCTATAGAGACGCTTAAAAAAATCATTTCTTTAAAAAATCGCTTAGAACAAACGGAATTACCCAAATTTCCACAGAAAAATAAACATGCGCAACGACTTCTGCAATATATGTATGGGCAACCTGTGGTAGAAAGTAGTGATGTGGCAGAAATGTTAGGCGTTAATATTTCCACAGCCTTGCGCTTGATAGAGGGTTTTGTCAAGGCAAATATTCTGCAAGAAAGGACAGGTTATAAGCGTAATCGTATTTTCGTGTTTCAAGAATATTTGGATTTATTTGCCTAAAATAGAGAGAAAGAATGTACCTTTGCGCATTATTTGGGGTTCACGCAGCAGATTAATCTGCGCTTAAATCTGCGAAAATCTGCGCGAAATGTAACGCTATTATTTCCTAATGCTCTTCAATTCCAGCACATTTTTCTTTTTTTTCGTCATAGTTACCACCCTTTTTTTTGTGTTGCCGCACAAATTTAGGTGGCTTTTGCTGCTCTCCGCTTCCTGCTATTTTTACATGTACTTCAAACCCGAGTACATTCTCATTTTATTTTTTACCATTATAATAGACTATTTTGCAGGCATTTATCTCGAAAAAGAACAAGACCCTGAGCGAAAAAAATGGTATCTCATTGCCAGCCTTGTGGCAAATATTGGCATTTTAGTCATTTTCAAATACTACAATTTTCTCAACAACAATATAACGGGCATTTATAGCCTATTTCATCACGAAAATCCCATTCCCTACCTCAAAATAATTCTTCCGATTGGGCTGTCTTTCCACACCTTTCAAGCCATGAGCTACACGATAGAAGTGTATCGAGGCAAGCAAAAAGCCGAAAAACATTTTGGCATTTATGCCTTATATGTCATGTTTTATCCGCAACTTGTGGCAGGTCCGATTGAAAGACCGCAAAATATCTTGCATCAATTTCACGAAAAAAAATATTTTAACTTTGATAACGCTGTAGTTGGCTTGAATTTAATCATCTATGGATTGTTCAAAAAAGTATTTGTTGCAGATAGACTTTCGGTGTATGTCAATCAAGTGTATGGAGATGTTCACAATGCAAGCTCTATTTCTGCCATTATAGCCGCCGTTTTTTTCTCCTTTCAAATCTATTGCGACTTTTCGGGCTATTCTGATATTGCGCGTGGAACCGCAAAATTTATGGGCTACGACTTGATGCTCAACTTCAATCGCCCCTATTTGGCGCAATCTATCTCCGAATTTTGGACAAGGTGGCACATTTCTCTTTCTACTTGGTTCAAGGATTATTTGTACATTCCTTTGGGCGGAAATAGAGAAGGAAAATTCAAATGGTATCGTAACTTGTTGGCAGTCTTTCTGTTAAGTGGCGTATGGCATGGCGCAAATTGGACTTTTATGGTTTGGGGAGCCTTGCATGGCGCATATTTAATTGGCGGCATTTTTACGCAAAAACTACAAAGTCAAGCCGCAAATGCCTTAGGTCTGATGGCTTTTCCTGCCCTCAACAAACTCCTTAATCAACTCACTGTCTTTGTGTTAGTAACTTTTGCATGGGTTTTTTTCAGGGCAGAAAATTTCGACAAAGCATACGCAATGATTGCCAAAATCTGTGAAGGCGATTTCTCCTACAATCTGCCGCAAATCTGCGCAGAAAAGGGACCCTTAAATTTATTGCTTTCTTTTGGCGCAATTTTATTATTGCTGTTTACCTACAAACTTCCTGCACATTTGACTTTTGAAAAGCAGAAAACAAGTGTCATTTTTTTGAGCATATTTATTTTTATTATCTTAATTTTAGGAAAAGATGTCGGAGCAGAATTTATCTATTTTCAATTTTAAAATATTCTTAATCAAGATATTAATTCCTGTATGTGCGATTTTACTTATATTAGTTTTGCCTGTTACTTTTTTGTTAGAAAGAAAAATAATTTTAGGAGCAAATACTACAGGAGCCTATAAAGTAAATCGCATCATCACAGAAAACCACTTGAATGAGATTCCCATTTTTGGCTCGTCAAGGGCAGAAGGCGGCTATATTCCCGAAATATTAGGAAAAAACTACTTCAATTATGGCTTGAGTGGCACAGGAAGCGATGTTATGTTGTTTTTTCTGAAAGAAGAATGTAGCAAAAAAGACAAAAAAACACCGATTATCCTCAATTTCGATTTGAATGGAATCAAATCGGGAAAAGGAGATGTCTCCAATTATTTGTTAAATGCCAATTATCCTCCTTTGAGAAATATTTTTGGCGAAGAATATCGCTTTTATTATGCCATTCCTATCCTCAAATACTATGGTAAATACGAATATTATTTCAAAAATTATCTCAATGACAAAATGCACCTTACCAAATACACAAACAATGGCGCAGTGATTGAAAAAAATACCATAACACCGCAAAAATTCACTGAATTAGTCCATCAAAGAGCGGCTGATACCATGACTTTTTCCAAAGTAGATTCTTTAGCTCAAGCCTTTAAGGACATTTTCAGCCAAAATCCGCAGCGAAACTTTGTAGTTGTCATAGCGCCTTATCACAAAGCCTGTTTCAATCATTTTCCTAATATAAGCGAAGCAAAGGCTTTTTTGGCAGAATGGGATAAAATGAGCCATGTTAAAGTATTTGATTTTAGCCAAGTAAATTACCCTGACAGCCTGTTTATCAACACAAGCCACATAAATTATAAGGGGGCAGCAGCATTTAGCAAAGCCTTGAAAGATAGTCTAACAAATATAACACAACCATAAATGACCGCCATTTTCCTTTGTCGCCGATTGGCAGATTATTTTTATCAATGTATTTGTCATTTTTCCGAAACATATAAAATACAGGCAATCATTATCACTACACCGCCCGACCCTGCCTCTCCGTTTCAATTTGAGGCAAATGAAAGGGTAACTATTCTGCCTGTTTCCAGCAAAAATGCCGCAGAATGGATAAGTTATATACAGCAAAATCAAGCTTCTGTTATCTATATTGCGGGTTGGGCAGACAAAATATATAACCCTATAGCCAAGCATTTTAAGCCCCTTATTCCTGTTGTGATGGGCATTGATGCGCAATGGCGCAATACCTTTAAGCAACATTTGGGCGTGTTAGCTTCGTCTTTTAGGGTCAAACCTTATTGCAACAAGGTATGGATTGCGGGCTTATTTCAGTTTGAATTTGTGCGGAAATTGGGTTTTGCCAAAAACGAAATCCTTACAGGCGTTTATGCGGCGAATACAAGCCTTTTGCATAAGGCATATACCGATTTTCGGAGCAAATATATCCCTCAAAAAGAAAAAACCCTGCTCTTTGTTGGGCGTTTGATTGAGCTAAAAAATTTGGCTTTTCTTATAAATACCTTTCAATCTCTGAGCGAAAAAGAGCGAAATAATTGGAAAATTTTGATTGTGGGAAATGGACATTTGAAAACAGATTTGCAAAAATTGGCAGGCGAAAATGTGTTATTTCAGGACTTTATTGAACCTAAAAATCTTCCCGAACTGATGAGTCGTTGCGATGCTTTTTGCTTGCCGAGCTACTACGACCAATGGGGAGTTGTGGTGCATGAGGCGGCTGCTATGGGCTTGCCTATGCTCATTTCGGAGGTATGTGGGGCAATGGCTACTTTTTTGATAGTGCAATATAATGGCTTTTCCTTTTCGCCTTACGAAACAGCTTCTCTCAAAAAAAGCTTTGTGCAGCTATTTGAATTGAGTGATACAGCTTTGTTAGAAATGGGAAAAAATAGCCATAATCTTTCTCATAGAATTACTTTAGATACTTGGGCTGCCACGTTAAAATCCGTATTTCTCGCAGATTAACGCAGATGAAAGACGCAGATTTTCGCAAATGGAATATAAAGACACAGAGCGTAGTTGAAGCGATGTACTGAGCTTGGGTAGTGAGTATTGCCGAAGTGTGCTGGGTTATTTTTCTTCATCTGCGTGAAATCTGCGTCCCCATCTGCGAAAATCTGCACGCACCAACAACATGAAAACAAAAATTCTCATCTTATCCGAATGGTATCTTCCGGGCTTCAAAGCAGGAGGTCCTATACAATCTTTGGCAAATTTTGTGAATGCTTTTTCACAAACCTTTGATATTCATATTTTTACCCGAAATACAGATGCTTATGACAACACGCCCTATCCCCACATAATTCCCAATACTTGGACACAAACCCCGCAAGGCATACAGGTTTTTTATGGCTCTGCGGATTTTTTGCATAAAAAGAACATTCTTGCGTTGATAGAAGCAGGAAATTATGACTATTTGTATATAAATAGCATGTATTCTCTGCCTTTTTCCATTATTCCTTTGCTTTTTTGCGACAAAAATAAACATAACTTCATCGTAGCTGCAAGGGGCATGTTGCACAGGAGTGCTTTGACTATCAAGCCCTTAAAGAAAAAAATATTCCTTACTGTCCTGAAATTATCAGGCATTTATAAAAAAATAATTTGGCAAGCAACAGATGAGTTTGAAAAGACCGAAATGGAGCTTGCTTTGGGAAAAAAAGCCCTTATAAAAGTTGCACCA
>JAYUZN010000839.1:0-3252 GCA_043751755.1 Bacteroidota bacterium
TCTGTTTCGGCAAATTGCTTGGTATTTGCCTCGATAAGCCTGCTTGTTTCTGCAAAAAGCAGCAAGACTTGTTCGTATGTAATTGGGTTTAAGTCCATATTATAAAAATGAAAAATAATATTGATATTGGTAATTTATTTTTTAGCTGGCAATTTGCCATGTTTGTGGCTTAAATTCCGCATTTTCTACGATGGCTACATTATCTCCTTTGGTTTTTATTACAAAAAAGCCTTTGCGCAAGGCATAATCCTCAACTTCCTTTGTCATTATCATAGCTGCAACTGCCCCATACATAGTCGTACCTTTGATAGCATGACTGGGCGTGAGTTGCAACTTTTCCATGCGTTTAATATGGTCATCGACATGTTTTTCACGAAGGGTATTTTTCACCTCTACTACTACGGAATAAATGGTATTTATCAACAATAAATCTATTTCTAACAATACGATTCCATTCTTTTTGACTTGTGTGTGTAAAATCGTTTCTTCTAATTCTATGCCTTTTTCGCGAAACATTTCTACAATTTTAGGGCGCACTTGTTCTTCCGCAAAGCGACCTAAACTGTCTGTTACGTCATCTACTTTCTTGGAAAGGAGTTTGAGCTGCTTGTCTGTGGCAGCAAGTTGCTTGTCTGTGGCGGCAAGTTGCTTGTCTGTGGCGGCAAGTTGCTCATTGGTGGTAGCAATTAGCAAGGCTACTTCTGCAATTTTTTTGTCTGTTTCGGCAAATTGCTGCTGATTTTCTGCAAAAAGCAGCAAAACTTGTTCGTAAGTAATTGGAGTTAAGTCCATGTTTTGTGTTAATTATAAATATTCCACAAATATACGAAAAAAACCTTAATGTATTACTTTTGTCAAACACAAAACAATGACCACTAATCCCGCAACAATGCGATAGATGCCAAAACCTTGAAATCCATACTTTGACACGACTTGAATTAAGGCTTTGATGGAAATAATAGCAACAATAAAGGCGATAACATTGCCAATTAGCAGTAAATTCCAATTTGTAGCCAGCATTTCAGGTGTTTTTAGGATTGTTTTGAGCAATTTGTAGCCTGTTGCAGCGCACATCGTAGGCACAGCCAAGAAAAAAGAAAATTCTGTAGCGACTTCTTTATTTAATTTTTGAGAAAGTCCGCCGACAATAGTAGCTGCACTACGAGACACACCCGGAAAAACAATAGCAAGGACTTGAAACAAGCCAATTTTGAGGGCTGTAAGGGTGTCGATGTCTTCCTCTTTGGTAATGCGGACTTTGCGAAAAAAGTTTTCAATAAATAACAGAATAATTCCGCCTATCAAAAAAGCAAAACCGATAAACATCGGGTTTTCAAGCGTTTCATCTATCCAATCATTAAAAATAAAGCCAAAAATAAGGGCAGGAATGACGGCTATTATCAATTTTACATAAAAATTGATACGTTTAAAGTCAAAAAATTTCTTCCAATAGAGTGCCACAACTGCCAAAATTGCCCCAAGTTGAATGCAAACAGTATAGAGTTTCACAAAATCATTTTCAGCAATGCCAAATAATGAGTTAGCTACGACCATATGCCCTGTAGAGGAAATGGGCAAAAACTCGGTAATTCCTTCAATAATGGCTAAGATAATAGCTTGTAATAGCGTCATTTATGTAAATTAAAAGGTAAAAATCAATCTCATTTTTGGTATCAGAGTGGCTCACTTTTTAAACGTGAGCCACTCTGAATAGTTCCATAAACCGAGAAGGACACATAAAAAATATGTGTCCTTCTCGGATATTTTTTAACAATACTATGCTTTCACTGTTTCTTCCGCATCAGTTTCCGCTTTTTTGGGGCTATACATAATTGCATACGCAATTTCCAAAAAGCCTGCTACAACGATAACAGGGGCTACATATAGTGGCACTGAAAATTTTGTAGCATCTACATATTCGCCACGCATGAGAAAAAAGCCTACTGCAATCAGCACAATGCCAATTACTAATAAGATATAATTCATACGCTCAAAAGGCAGACGAGCATTGCTTACTGCCTTTGGTTCAGGCGCAGCAGGCGGTGTAATGCGCTGTGTGGTAGAAGGGGTAGCCGTAGCTGTACGAATTGGTCTTTGAGTTGCCATTTATTAAAATGAGAAATGAAAAATGAGAAATGAGAAATGAAAAATAGCTTTAATCTGCGGTTTAATTTGCGAAAATCTGCGTGCCAAACCTCAATGCATCAATTCATCTAAAGATTTGTTTAGAAAACGATTGACTGCAAAATAACTGCCCGCATATCCTAAAACTGCGCCAAATAACACAATTCCTATCAATAATGCAAAAAATTGTGCTTGTCCTATCACTTTTATACTAAAAGCCAATGAACCCATATTGATGCTTATCGCAGATAACAATACAAGTAATAGTAAAACTGCCAATATTCCTGCCAAAATTCCTTGCGTAAATCCGATTCTTAGAAAAGGTTTTCGCACAAAATGATTCGTTGCACCGATAAGCTGCATGGTACGAATCGTGAGTCTTTGGGCATAAATGGAAAGGCGTATTGTATTGGTTATCAAGTAGAAAGCTATTGTAATAGTCAATATTAGGAGTAAAACAGTGAGTAAATAAAAGCTATAACTGTTTTTTTCAATCGCTTGCATCATTTTCACAGGATAATCAATTTCTGAAACCAAGCCATTTTGCAAAAAAACTTTTTTCAATTTTTCCACACTGTCTATCTGCACGTATTGCGACTTCAATTTTATATCTAAAGAAGCTAATAAAGGATTCACCCCGTCCATTAATTTGACGACATCTTCCCCTGTTTTTTGCAGCAAAACTTTCCCTGCTTCGTCTTTTGAGATATATTTTACCTCAATGACTGCCGCATTTTGCTTAATTTCATTCATAAAACCTTCTATTCTTTTTTGGAACAACTCTTCTCCGCCTTTTTGGGGGTCATTGAGAAAAACCCGCATAGGAATCGAGGATTTGGCATAATCTACGAAGGCACTTCCAAAGAACGCCAAAGAGCTAAACAGTCCTAAAATAAACAACACAAAGGCAATGCTGACCGTAGAAGTGATGAAACTTGTGCGGGAACGCTGTTTGAGATAGGAAAATTCGCTGTATATTGCTTGAAATGATTTCATGGCGCAAAGATAGAGAAAAACTGCCTTTTTCTAAGGAACACAAATTAAATAACTTCCCATTTTTCTCACCCCTAAGGAACGAAAGTTAAATAACTTGAGGTTTTTCTCACCACTAAGGCACTAAGAACCACG
>JAYUZN010000840.1:0-4023 GCA_043751755.1 Bacteroidota bacterium
TCCATCCTCGAAGCGGACGCTTCAAGAAAGGAGGTACAAGCGGACGCTTGCACCAGCAATACAACCAATATCTTAACCTTGTTTATTTAGTCTGTACTACTTACAAAGGAAACTAAGAAAGAAAAAGTGTGGCTTAGAGGTCTTCTTTTACCCTATTGCTTCGTGTTTCTTCGTGCCTTAGTGGTGAAAAAATGGCAAGTTATTTAATTTCTGTTCCTCAAAAAAAAATCTGCGAAAATCTGCGTGAAATAACATTTAATCATGAATAAATTACACATATACTATTCCCAATTAGCTATGCTCCTGATAATAGGCGCAATAGGCATAGCTGTTTTTTCTTGCAATCGCATAAAAGAATACATCGTTCCCACTACTTGGCTCGTGTTTCCTACGGATAGTGGAAAATCGGCTATTTACCATGTTATAGACAGTGCTTTTACCATACCTGCCACAAGAGATGAGTATTATCGCAAAGAAACCGTAGGCGGCATAGTCGAAATTGACGGCAGAGTGGTAAACAAAGTCATTGCCTATCGCTCGGAATGGGCAAATGGACTCAATTTTCAGTTTGAAGTAAATCGGGTATGGAGTATTTTCAAAGATACTACCAGATATGGGGAAAGTATAAAGGAAAATGTGCGCGAACTTGTGCTAAAATATCCTGTTTATGCCGATACAAACTATACTTGGGACCCCTTTCTCTATGCCGAAACCTTGGATAAACACTACCTACGCTATCGTTATCTCAATATAGACACAACGGTTACAGTAGGAAATGAGACCTTTGAACATTGCGTAGTAGTAATGGAAAGCACGCGTGATGACACCCTCGCACATGTAGTAAAGTACCGCAAAGCCTATACAATCTACGCGCCACATATTGGCAAAATACGCCGATACTATCGTCAAATAGACAAGTCATTGGGAGATACGAATGCCATTCGTACCGAAACAAGTGCTGTGCATATAGAGGAAATTGTGGGGCATAATTAGTTCCTTTTTAGGGGGGATTTTAGGGTAAATTTTCTTTTTTTTCTGCTTAAATCATTTTTTGATGATATATTGCAACCGAAATCGAAGATATTAAAAAATGTTTTTTTTTAATACAATATATATAGTTGATTATCAATAAGTTAGCCTATTTTTGAAAAAACATAGGTGATGATTATTATATATTTTTTGTAGGATTGAAGAATGTCTCTTAATTTTCGGCAAAAATTTTGGCTTTTGGCTTAAAGTTTACATTTATATGAGAAAACTGTATTCTATATTATTTGCCATTGCGATACTTTGCATGGCAATATCCGCTCAAGCACAGGCACCTGCTGCCAAATATTATTCGGACACCATGCTGTTCGCTTTTGGAAAATCGTACCTTTCGATAAAACATCCCGGGTTCGACTCTTTGATGAAAGTTTTGCGGGATAATCCCAATTACTTCATTCGGGTAGTAGGGCATGCAGATACCGTAGGAAAAGATTATTCAAATATGGAACTTTCGCGCAGGCGTGCGGGGCAGGTTACACGCTATCTTGCGGCTCGCGGCTTAGATTCTATCCGTATCGAGCAGCAATGGAGGGGCTATCACGCACCTGTATCTTCTAATGCTACCCCAGAAGGCAGACGTTATAATCGTAGGGTAAATATGTATGTTATTTATTCTAAAGGAAAAGTAGTCGTTCCGCCGCCAGTTCAGCTTCCCCCTGTCAAAAGAGATACGCTTCCCAAAACACCGCCGCCGATTGTGGTAAAGAAAGATACGGTTCCTAAAACGCCGCCCAAGCCAATAACACCGCCCAAGCCTGTTTTGGTCATAGATACGATTAACTATGACGTGAATCCTGTGTCTATTGTGTGCGACCATCAAACCATTATTTTTGGGAAAAATGGCACCAAAATCACCATTCCTCCCAAAAGTTTTGATTGTGGCGAAAACAAATTCACCTTAGAATTGAAAGAATTTGCCAAACCTGACGAAATGGTCTTAGGCAAAATGCACACAATGACCAAAAAAGAGGTCTTAGATGTACAAAGTATCGGCTGTTTGAAAGCTTATAACAATGGCAAACCCATGTCGGTAAAGCCCAGTGCGGATATTTTGGTGGAATTGCCTGCCATTAGTAAGGAAAAAGATGCGCGTATTTTTACAGCACCGGGAACCACAGGTACTTGGGCATGGAGAGATTACACTGCGGGAAATAACATTCCTTCGTATGATGCTGAATATAAGCGTTATACCATGGGGATTCACGAATTGGGCTGCTATACAGTTGCAGAAAAATGCGCTAACAAAGAGAAAAAGCAATACTATATAGATATTGTTGCCAAAAAATTGAAGGACAAAAATCCGCAATTTTATTTTGTGAGCAAAGACCTCAATGCAACCGTAGTAGCCAAAAGAAATGGAACGGCTTTTCGCATTGAAAATATATGTGAGCCAGGTCCGGGCGGCGTTATCGGGATTCAGATGATAGACGGCGAGCCTTATTTGGCTACCTACCAAATTGGGAAAAAGCAAATCCAAAAGATGCGCAAAACGGGACGTACCAAAGCAAAACTTAAGTTCCAAAAGGTAGAAAAAGAAGAATTACCTGAGTTTATAAAAGAGGTAATGTAGGAGAAGAGTTTGGCACTTATTTTGAAGTATAATTTCACGCAGATTCAGGCAGATAGGGACGCAGATTTCACGTAGATTAAGATACATCTGCGAAAATCTGCGGTTAAATCTGTGAAAATCTGCGTGAGCCAAATACGAAAAAACAAAAAATATACAAAATCCCATAACTTTTTCTTACCTTTGCGATTCGATTACTTTGTGCCGTTTTAGCGCACTATTTATCTTGAAATATGGCAAATTATAAATGTGTAATGTTGGTTGATGACAATGAAATAGACAATATCATTAACCACAAAATTATAGAAGCAAATGACTTTGCAGCGGAGATTCTTGTTTTTCAAACAGGACTTGATTCCCTCAACTATTTGAAAGACCACGAAAATGATATAGCAAAATTGCCCGAAATTATCTTTTTGGATATAAATATGCCTGTCATGGACGGCTTTCAGTATTTGGAAGAATTTGACAAATATAGTCAAATGGTGAAAGACAAATGCAGAATCATTATGCTATCCTCGTCTATCAGCCCCAAAGACATTGATAGAGCCGCAAGCAATATTCATGTAAAAAAATACCTGAATAAACCCCTCAATATCCGCTACTTAAACGCAATTACGGTATAAATTATGGCTTCCTTTATGGCATTTCCTTCGGCAGTCAACACCTCTCTCGCACAACTGCAACCCGATACGCAGCCTGTTTGGGGCTTGATGACGGCTCAACATATGGTAGAACACTTGCTATTGGTCGTCAATCTTTCGATTGCCAAGTTCAAAACGCCCATAGAAGTCGTTACCCCTGCCGAAAAACTGCCTAAATATAAAGCAGCTTTGATGGGAGATTTCCCTTTGCCCCGCGAGTTCAAAGCGCCTATGTTGCCCACCGATTCGCTACTTCCCCTGAGATTCGCAGAGTTAGAGACCGCAAAAGAGGCTCTCTGTAAAGGAATAGATAACTTCTTTGCTTATTACGAAGCAAACCCAAGTGCCACGAACCCGCACCCCGTTTTTGGCGAGTGCAATTTTCAAGAATGGCAAAGGTTTCATGCCAAACATTTTACGCATCATTTTGAGCAATTTGGGCTTATAAGTAGTTGAAAGTTGAGAGTTGAATGTTAATATAAGTTTATCATAATCAATAAGACATATCGAACAATGTCAGCAGCCCTTACGTTGCAGGAATTTTTACTTATTTCCCAATTGAGATGCTTTAAACGTTTTCAAACAATGTGCTAATGCCTTAATAGGTCTATCGTTTCTACTATTACCATGGCTAACAAAAAATATTGATTTTCCAACTTTTGTAAATACTAAGAACTACGGAAAAGTATATATATAATTGAAAATCAATTATTTGTGTTTAATCCCGTAGGGATGAAATATTTATAGAAAATGATTACCCCGCCC
>JAYUZN010000841.1:0-1629 GCA_043751755.1 Bacteroidota bacterium
ATAGGGGCATTTTGGGCAAAAAGATTTGCACAAAAAAGGAGGGCAGATAAGAGGCTAAACGTTTTCATTTTGGCTGTTTTTTCGCGCAGATGCTCGCAGATTTCGGCGCAGATTTTCGCAGATATTTGCATAATGTAGCCAAATCGAAAAAGATACAAACCGAGTCAATTTTTTTACCGCAAAGGACGCAAAGAAACAAAATGGCACTTACGCAAAAGTTGTTTTTATAGCCACGAATTGTACGAACTTTATGGCACAGTTTTTCCTTTGCCTATAATTTTTGTTAAGGCACATTTTCCTATGGTATTCCCATTATTTTTTCGTTATTTTGGCAAAAATATAAGACTATTAGAACTTTTTGGCAGAAAAAACGTTTAATACGATATATTTACCTTAAAAAAGTGGATTTTTAGGCAAAAAAACCAATAATAATAGTTTTTGTTTTTAGCAGCCAAATATGATGACTTATTTTACACGATTTTATCCCAAGCCATGTTGCAAGCATTAGACATATTGAAGGGCGAATTTTCTGCCTATTATACAAATGGAGATTTACCACGAGAATGGAATGAGTCTGCTATTACGGTAGATTTGCCTCGCATGGCAAAAGATTCTTCTGACCGCTTGAAGCGCAGAGTAGGCGCGCAAAGTTTGAGTATTGCGGAAATGGTGGTAGCTTTGGAAGTGCTACACAATAATACTCCTACGGATTTTCTGCAATCGCTCAAACAATTTGACGCACCCGACTGGACAAGTGAGGGCAATAAAGTGGTGTTTCAATATATCGCAAAACTTATGGTAGATTTTATTCAAGCATAGCAGTGAACAGTTAGCAGTAAACAGTTAGCAATTATTTTTCAACTCTCAACTTTCAACTTTCATTTTTCATTTTTCTCCATGACTTGGACTTCTCAACAAATTCTCGCTTTATCCTCTGATGCAGCTTCGATTGCAGCTGGAAAGGTACTCTCAAATGGCAAAAAATTATATAATTTGGGCAAAAAGGTAGATTATTTGTGGGGAGAATGTCAGGGAAGTGGCGTAGAGATGTATCAAATTTCCATAGATTTGGCTGATGGCGCAACAAAATGCAATTGCCCTGCCTACAAGCGCGGCAAAATCCCTTGCAAGCATGGTTTTGGCATGTTTTTGTATTATGATTCTACCCCCGATTCTTTTCCCGAAACAGACACTGCGCCCACTTTTGCAAGCGAATGGGTGAACAAACGCCGCAATAAAGCTGAAGCTGCCTCAAAGCCCAAAACAGAAGAAGAATTGGAGAAAGCGGCAAAAACAAAGGCAAAAACCCAGACAAAACGCCTTTCCGTAGCACAAGAAGGCATTGCCGAGACGATAACTTGGCTGCAAGACATCATGCGCACAGGCATTGCGCAGCAGGAGCAATTGCAAGGGAGTTTTGGCAATGTGCAAAGAGGTTGGTTAGAAAATGCTCAAGCAAGCGGTTTTGCGCTCATGGTGCGGGATTTACAAGAGAAATTAGGCGAACCTGCGAATCCGAATTGGGCAAGCCCTTTTTTCCAAAAAATGGGAGAAATGTATTTTGCTTTGCGTAGTTTTCAGCAAATAGAAGCCTTTTCGCCCGAATTTCAGCAAGAATTGAAGGCGTTT
>JAYUZN010000842.1:0-7629 GCA_043751755.1 Bacteroidota bacterium
TGTGAATGTTATATTTGCATCATGCACACAAGTTATGACAGGGTTTTGCGCCACAGAACCATAGTTATCTACGTGAATTGTATTTGTATAAGGATTGCCTGTTACAGGAATATTAGGAGCATTGAAACCATAAATTGCCAAATCTTTGACGACATTAAAAGAATCTGCAAAGGTATTTCCCGTAGAAGCCATTCCTCCCACAGGCAAAGAAACATTGATAGCTCCCGCAGAGCAAAGTTGAGTGATATAGGCATTAGATTGCGTAAGGCTATAATTGCCTGGAGGTAAGCCCTCAAAACTATAATTCCCATTGGCATCTGTAAAATCATAGCCCCCATTTGGGCTGCAATTTACCATTATATTGGCGAGATTAGGCTCGCCAATCGCCTGCACACAATCTTGAATTTGGTCATCAAATATATTGCCAAAAATAGAAACCGAACAGCCTGAAGTTGTGTTATAGCCTACATATTCATTGTTATATTGCGAACAACCTGTGGCATCTGTTACGGTTACACTATAATAATGGGACAATATATTGCTGATAGCGGAGGTCGTAGCTCCATTTGACCATAGATAGGTATAAGGCGGCGTTCCTCCAGAAGCAAAGGCAGTAGCTGTTCCATCATTCACATAAATACAAGAGGCATTTGTATGAATAATATTCAGATTGACAGGGGTAAAATTGGCAACAAAATCGCTATCTTTCCGCATACAACCCGTTGAATCTGTAACGATTACCCTTTTCCAACCTGCCCCAAGCCCCGAAATAGTTTGGCTACCTGCTCCATTTGACCAAACGTAATTGTAAGGATTTATTCCGCCTATAACATTGGCTTGCGCCGTTCCATTATTGTTAAAACAGACATTGGGCGTTACACTTACATTTACTCCCATATTGGAATTATCCGCAACAGATACAGTTCCATTTTTGATGCAGCCCGCTGTGTCAGAAATGGTATAACTGTACGTTCCTATCCCCAAATTCGTAGCCGTTGCTGTAGTTTGAGGCGGATTTGTATTCCAATAATACGTATAAGGAGCTGTTCCACCCGTAGGCGCAAGCGTAACAGAGCCTGTAGGCGCATTGCAAGCAGAACCTATAACCGTAGGATTGGGCAAAACGGGAATATACTGCTGCACAGACACATAGCTTGTAATCGCACATCCATCAGCATCAGTAACGATTCCGACATAAAACCCTTGCGAAAGGCTGTCAATCGTGGCGGTAGTTTGCCCATTGCTCCAAGAAAAAATATAAGGAATCACCCCTGAAATTGCCGTCATAGAAGCCGCCCCATTTCCATTTATACAAGTTTCGGGAGTAGAAGAAGTGATAGCTTGCAAAGTGCTATTTGTAGGGATATTGGTAGAGAAGTTTTTTACACAACTATTTGAATCTGTAATAGTTACATAATAAGAATGAAAAGCAACCAAATTAGTAGCAGTAGGAGTCGTTTGCCCATTGCTCCACAAATAGCTATACGGGGCTGTCCCTCCTGCAATGTTATTTACAGTAGCCGTTCCATCAAGGCAGTTTGCAGGGGTGGTAGAAAGCGTACCTGTAATCGTTGTAAGACTTGATATATAGGCGTAGCCTTGCTGACTACAACCATCTACATCTGTTACTTCCACAAAACAGGCTTGATTTGCGGTTAAATTGGTTGCAGTTTGCGCAGTTTGTCCATTGAACCAAGAATAATTATAAGGAGCTGTTCCCCCACTTAGCACATTTACCGTTGCTGTACCATTTAGGCAGTTTGCAGGAGTAGAAGCAATAGATAAATACATAATAGAAATGCCCCTCATTGTCAGCCCTGCACAGATAGAGTCGAAATCGGTTAAACGAAAAGTACAGCCATTTGCATCTGTAACCTGTACATCATACATATCCCCTGTGCCTAAACCTGTGAGGGTAGCCGTAGTATCGCCATTCATCCACGAATAGCTATAAGGCGGCGTTCCTACCATCATTTGCGGAGTAACTTCGCCATCATTGGCGGGGCAATGCGCTGGGATAACGCTGGGATAACCCCATAGAGTAGGAGGGAGTTGTACAAGATTAGGCGCGGAAATATTGCCCATTGCATCTGTTACCTCCAAGGCATAAAGGGGACCTTGTCCAAAAGATGATGCTCCCATATTAGGAAGCCCAGTAAGGGTAGAGCTATTAGGATAGGGATTACAGCTAAGGTTTAACCCAAAAGGATCACTCAGATACCAATTGTAAGAATAGGGCGGCGTGCCACCTGTTACTGTAGCCGTAATCGTCCCGTCATTGTCGCAGGGGGGAGTCGTGGCAAAAGTAACGGTCATTTGTGCAGGCAGCAAGGCGGGCATAAGCCCTACAAAAATGAACAAGACAATCGAAAAGTAATTGGAGTTAGCCATAAAAGTAGTTTAAAGGTGGATAAATCACGCGTTCAAAAGTAAGGAATTAATCTTTATTATGGGATAATATAAGGTATGAACTGCTGAAAAACGTCCTTTAAATAGTACAATTTATGTTTTATTGGTTTCTCCTCCATTTTCTTTAATCTGCGAAAATCTGCGCCCCCATCTACGTTAATCTGCGTGAAATTCCAATGCCTGCTTCACCCGCACACATTTCTCCAAAATCACCCGCAATTTCTCTATTTGCAAGATACTTGCTGCATCACTACTTGCTTTCCAAGGTTCGGGGTGTACTTCGATAAACAAGCCCGTTGCGCCCGCAGCTATAGCGCTCAATGCCATCGTTTCTATCATGGTCGCATCTCCGCCCGTAATGCCTGAAGATTGGTTGGGAATCTGCACAGAATGCGTACAATCCATTATAACATGGTCGCAAAACTTGCGCATTTTGGGCATAGCAGTCATATCCACCACCAAATAATTGTAGCCAAAAGTAGTGCCTCTTTCGGTCAAAAGAATGTTTGTATTGCCTGTAGAAGCCACTTTTTCGTAGGCATTTTGCATAGATTCGGGCGAAACAAACTGCCCTTTTTTGATATTTACGCCCTTGCCTGTTTTTCCTGCTGCAAGTAGCAAGTCGGTTTGTCGGCACAAAAAAGCAGGGATTTGCAGATAGTCCACATAAGCTGCAACTTGCTCACAATCAATGGATTCATGTACATCTGTGATGACAGGAATCTGCAATTCTTTGCCTATTTTTTGGAGAATTTGCAAGGCTTTTTCTTCGCCAATCGTGGTAAAGCTATCCAATTTGCTGCGATTTGCTTTTTTGTAAGAGCCTTTGAAGATATAGCTCAAATCCAATTCCTGCGCCAATGCCTTGCAATGACGCGCAATGAGGAAGGCGGTTTCTTCGTCCTCAATCGCACAAGGACCCGCAATAAGTGTGAATAGAGACATGTATTAAATGAGAAATGAGAAATGAGAAATGAGAAATATTCATCATTTTTATTCTATTCAGGATTTTTCAACTTTTAACTTTCAACTTTTAACTTTCAACTTTCAACTTTCAACTTTCAACTTTTAACTTTCAACTTTCTTCCCTTGCTTTTTCCCCCAAATACCCGCTATGATGCAAAAGGCTATATTCTTTTTTGGTAAAATTAATTTTTTCCATCAACAAAACCACCAACATATCGCCCATTATCGTCATCAAAGTTGTGGAAGTCGTGGGAGTCAAGCCCAAAGGACAGATTTCTGCAGCCCCTCCTGTATATAAGACGACATTTGCGGCTTGCGCAAGTGCAGAATCCTTGTTTCCTGTAAGCAAAATAAGGGCTATTTCTGGATAAATGCTTTGCGAAAGTTGGAGTAATTGTAAGATTTCGGTGGTTTTTCCCGAATTAGAAACCAACAATAACACATCATTTTCCCTCAAAATCCCCAAATCTCCATGCTGCGCTTCGGAAGGATGCAGATAGGTTGAGACTGTGCCGGTGGAGCAAAAAGTAGTCGCAATATTGACCGCGATATGCCCTGCTTTGCCCATGCCGCTACATACTACTTTGCCTTTTTTCTCAAAAGTATATTCATAAATGAGTTGTACAGCCTTTTCAAAATCATCTGTTATAGGAATGTTAGAAATGGCATGTATTTCTTGTTGAATGAGTGCCTGTATTTTTTCTTTCATGGGGCAAAGATAGATAGTTTCACGCAGATTTTCGCAGAGGGAGACGCAGATTTCACGCAGATTAAGAAACATTTGCGAAAATCTGCGGTTAAATCTGCGAAAATCTGCACGAAATCATATACTCCGCAAATTTCCTTACAGCAATCCCCCTATGCGAAATCGCATGTTTTTCAGCCGCTTCCATTTCTGCAAAAGTCTGTTGATAACCGTCAGGGATAAAAATAGGGTCATAGCCAAAACCTGCCATACCTCGTTGTATATCAATGAGTTGTCCCTTTATAATTCCCTCAAAAAACAGCATCTCTTTTCCGTCAAAATAAGCAATAACTGTCCGAAATTGCGCATTTCTATTGCTTTTACCTTGTATATTTTGAAGCAATTTTGCTATGTTATTGGCAGAATTGCTGGGTTCGCCCGCATATCTTGCCGAATAAACGCCCGGTTCTCCGCCTAATGCCGCTACTTCTAAGCCCGAATCGTCCGAAAAACAAGGCAAACCTGTAAACTCAAAGAAGCCTTTAGCTTTTAGTGCGGCATTTCCCTCCATCGTGATTTCGGTTTCTTCTACGTCAAAAGGCGGAAAATCTTTGTAGCTCAAAATGTCAAAATTTTCTCCCAAAATATGTTGTATTTCAGTAAGCTTGTTGGCATTATTTGTGCCAAAAAAAAGTTCTTGTTTGCTCATAATCAAAACATTATCGCTTTTTTTTCGTTATTGTACCAAATACATTTAGCGAAAATAAAAAGAAGGTTATTTTTTGGTAAAGAAAAAAGCCTTATTTTTGTGTACAAATGTAATGAGAATCTCGTTATTTCACGCAGATTTTCGCAGATTAATAGACGCAGATTTCACGCAGATGTAATGTGAGAGTGTCATTTATTTTTTTCAATTAAGTATAAGTGAGAAATAATCTAAACATTTATTTTCGATATATCTTATTGATTATGATAAACTTATATTAACTTTCAACTCTCAACTTATAACTTTCAACTACTTATGACAAAAGTCGCAATTTTAGACTTATACAATGGTTCCGCCAATTTGGGTATGGCAAATATCCAAAAAATAATTACCGAAAATGGTTTTTCCTTTGAGGTATTTGATGTGCGGAGCAAAGGCGAAGTGCCAAATACAGACTTTGATATATATATTTCTACGGGCGGTCCGGGGAGTCCTTTTGAGGGGGAAGGCAAGCAATGGGAGGCAAATTATTTTTCTTTTGTGGAAAAGCTTTGGCATCATAATCAAACCCAAAAGAACAAAAAGCACGTGTTTTTTATCTGTCATTCCTTTCAAATGATGGTGCGCCATTTCAATTTGGGGCAGGTGTGTAAACGGAAATCGATGTCTTTTGGCATTTTCCCCGTTCATTTGACAGATGAGGCAAAGGAAGATGGGCTTTTTCAAGAACTGCCGCACCCCTTTTATGCTGCAGATTTTCGCTATTATCAAGTAGTTCTGCCCAATGAAGATAAATTGAAGGAACTTGGGGGACATATTATTGCTCTGGAAAAGGTGCGACCGAATGTGGAAATGGACAGAGCTGTCATGGCAATGCAAATTTCTCCTGAATTTATTGGCACACAATTTCACCCCGAAGCCGACCCTACAGGCATGAAAACGTATTATGAACACCCCGAAAAACGCCTCGAAGTGGAAAAAACCTACGGGGAATACAAATATGAGTCTATTATGGAATGTTTGGAGGATAAGGATTCGGACAGCATTTTGAATACCTATCAGCATATTTTGCCCAATTTCTTGAAACAGGCAAGGGAAAAATTGATAGAAGCTTAATGCAAAAGTTGTTTTTATAGCCACGAATTGCACGAATTTGCACGAATTAGCAGCCCTAATTTGTGAAAATTTGTGGCAAATGCGTAAGTTTGATTAATATTTGCGTTGTTTTTTGTATATTTGCAGTCCAATACTCTTATTACAAAAATATGGCATACGGAGATTTTTCGGCAATCGATTTAATGAAAAAGTTTGGCATAAAATTTCGTGCAGAAGATTTATTCCCGAATGTTTCCCCCCTTGCCCCGACAGAATGGCTGACTTCTGCCTTGCGCAAAGCCACAGAGTTAGGCTTTGGCAGCGAAAAGTCGAGGTCTGAGCGATTAGTAACGCCTATTTTATTAGAACTTAGCGATATAAATCATCATAGATTTTCCATATATTCGGGGGTAAATTTAGACGTTGATGAGCAGTTGGGCTTAAAAGGAGAATGTGATTTTATTTTTTCGTTTAGTAGAATCCAAGATTTTGTGGTATCTCCTATATTTTGCGTTACAGAAGCAAAAAAACAAGATTTAGAACAAGGCACAATACAAGCCTCTGCTCAACTTATTGGTGCGAAAAAGCTAAATGAGCTGGAAAATAATGTAATAAACACCCTCTATGGCTGCTCGACAACAGGCGTAGAATGGCGTTTTATTAAATTTGAAAATAATGAGATTGTTATTGACGAAACGCGGTACTTAATCAATAACTTGGGCAAACTGATGGGGATTTTGCAGTATATTATTGATACAAATGACCTCATTTTTCAGCAGGCAGATTTGCGCAGATGACAGGCTTTATTTTTGACAAGATTTATTTTTGACAAGATTGACAAGATAAACAAGATAGAGGATAAGATAGCTTTCAATTCTCAATTTTCAATTCTCAATTCTCAATTCCCCTTCCTTCCTTTTCCTAGCCAAAAACCAAAAGCACTGCCACAAATCCCGCCCAAAATGTGCGCAAATTGCGAAATCTGGTCGTCTTGAATAGAATGTACGATTTCTGTCCCAAGATACAAAGCTGCCACCAAAATGAAGGTCAAAGGGATTTTGCCTTTCTCAAAATTGGTGATAGAACTCAGCAAAATGAGCATAAACACAATGCCACTCGCACCCATCAAGCCTCCACTAAAAAAAATGAGTTGAAAAACGCCTGTCAAAACGGCAGTTACAAACAACATCATCACCAAGTCGCGTGAGCCATATTTTTCTTCTATGGCAGGACCTAACAAGAGCAAATAGGACATATTTCCCAACAAATGCTGCACATTTGCATGCCCAAAAACATGCGAAAACAGCGAAAAATAAAAGCCAATGCTTGTGGGACTTTTGCCTGATGAGACCGCAAAGAAATCGGCAGTTCCGGGTAAAGCAGAAGAAAGTGCTAATACCAATGTGCAGATAATGGCAAATGTGAGTGTTACGGGAGCGTTATATTGTATGCGCATAAATTCAGTGAGCAGTTAGCAAGTAAGCAGCAAAAATACAGACTTTTTGGCGATTTATGTACTTGTTTCCTTAAAATTGCTTTAAAAAAGACAAAACTAAGTCATTAAAAATGGCTGAATGCGTTTCCATAGGGCAATGTCCGCCGCCTTCGATAAATTCTACAGGCGTATCTTTTGGTAGGAATTTCAGAAAAGGCTTGGTTTCTGTAACCGAAATAATCCTGTCTTTATTCCCCCAAATCTGCAAGCAAGGCACTGTAATTACCTCATTATCAAAGTTATAAACATGTCCTGATGCAGACATTTCCATAA
>JAYUZN010000843.1:0-2614 GCA_043751755.1 Bacteroidota bacterium
ATTATTATGATAGAAAAAAATCACATTGTGGGCAAAGAACCCCAAAAAGCCTATCTTATAGGCGTAGCAAATCGCAACAACCCTTACGAAAAGGCAAAGGAATATATCGAAGAATTGGCTTTTTTGGCACAAACAGCAGATGTGCGCACTGTTAGAAGCTATATTCAAAACTTAGATAGACCCAATCGAGCGACTTACATAGGTTCGGGGAAGTTGATAGAAATTCGCACAAAAGCCGAAGAAGAAGGCGTGTCTGTCCTCATTTTTGATGACGAATTGAGTCCTATGCAGCTGCGAAATATCGAAAAAGAGACAAATTTGGCGGTTTTGGATAGAAGCGCGCTTATTTTGCATATTTTTGATTTACATGCACAGACTGCGCAAGCCCGTTTGCAGGTAGAATTGGCACAAAATCAGTACATGTTGCCGCGCCTTACTCGCCTATGGACGCACTTGGAACGGCAGCGCGGAGGCACAGGTACGCGCGGTGGGGCAGGGGAGAAGGAGATAGAAACTGACCGCCGTATCATTCGCGATAGGATTACTTTGCTCAAAAAAGAGTTGGAAAAAATAATACGGCAGGACGAGGAGCGGCGCAAAAATCGGGGCGAATTTGTGCGAATAGCCTTGATTGGCTATACAAATGTGGGGAAATCGACCTTGATGAACGCCCTCACAAAGTCTGATGTCTTGGTAGAAAACAAGCTTTTTGCGACTTTGGATACCACTGTTCGCAAAATGGTAATAGATTTTACGCCATTTCTCATTTCTGATACGGTGGGTTTTATCCGAAAATTGCCGCATCATTTGGTAGAATGTTTCAAAAGTACCTTGGCAGAAGCAAAGGAATCTGATATTCTGCTCCATGTGGTAGATGTTTCTCACCCCCAATTCCTTGACCAAATTAAAGTCGTTCAACAAACGCTCAAAGACATTAAAATTGAAAATAAAACAGAAATTATCATTTTTAACAAAATAGATGCCCTTTCTGCGGAGGAAAGAGAAACCCTCGAAACGGCTTGGTTAAGCAAAGAAAATACGCAGGCTTTGTTTATTTCTGCCCTAAAAAGGGAAAATATAGACCTTTTTCGCAAGACAATCATAGACATGGTAAGGACAAAACATGCAGAAAAATTTCCGAATCAGAAATTGGAATTGTATGCGTAATGTTGCGCACAGTTCGGATTAAATCCCCTCATATCAAAAGGCATGAGGGGATTTTTTTGGATAAAATAAGGCAGATTATTTCACGTACCCTTCTTCACCTACCATTTTCTCCACAGTAGCTGTCATATTTGTCAAGGCTTCTGGAATGTCCATGCGCTGAAAAATGGATTTAGCCTTGCCATTATTTTTGTAGGTAAACGTACAAGAAGGCACATCTACAACGCCTTCTTTGTCGTATTTGTCGGCAAAAGTAAAATACTTTGCCTTTTCAACCACACTAATAATCGCCTTCAATTGCGCTTTTGTGAGTTTCTTATGAAACTTTCCCACATTTTTTACCCCCCGAATGCCCTCATATTGAACATTGCCTTTGCGGTCTATGCTCATTTTGAAGGCAGGACAAGTGCCACGACAAGGCGTTCTTTCAATAGATACAGAAAAGTCCTTGCCGACTTTCACTTTTTGAGCTGCTACTTCCCCAAAAGCAACGCTAAAAAGCAACATAAATACGAAAATAAGATGATGTTTGGTCATAATAAATTGAAAATTGAAAATTGAGAATTGAGAATTAGCATAAATACATAATAATCAATTATTGTAACTATTTAGGTAGGCAACCCCCCTTCGAGGGGTTAGCACCCACTCGAAGGGTTGCTTACTCAAACGAATTTAGTTTCTCTGCCCTTCGAGTGGTCGGAGACCCTCGAAGCGGCTTTAACCTGAATAATTACCAATTATTCATTATCCGTTTTAAGGGCGGCTCACTTTCCAAAAGTGAAACCACTCTTACAACAAAAAGAAGTGAAATGTCATAAAATCCTCGCAAAATAAGCCTTTTTTGCTTTCTTTACCAAAGAAGATAAGCAGCAATTTTAAATATGGAAAAAATAGCCTGCTGTAAAGAAAAAAGAGCTAAATTTTTCGGCTTTTGAGCCTAAAAACCGCAAAGTTTCCAAAGAAAGCTCACGCAAAGGACGCAATTTATAGTGAGCGCAGCCGAACTAAGCTGGTAATTTTGAGTTATTCCTTTACGTTCTTTGCGGTTCCTTTGCGAACTTTGCGGTAAAACGAGAGATATTTACGGTAAAACGAGAGATATTTGCATTTTGTCAGCTCTAATTTCTTTACATCAGGATTTAATTTCCACCCTTTTCTGTAAAAAAAATGCACTAACGATAAAAAAAATTTGCATACTATCATTTTCCTCTTACCTTTACCCCTTTATAACCACACACCAAACATATAACCATGAAAACGATTTTAACAACCCTTTTTGTGCTGGTAGCAAGTATCTTGCTTGCGCAACCTTCGTTGTCTTTTCAACGCTGCTATGGCGGCACAAATGATGAGAACGCAGTCAAAATGTTTGACTGCCATGGCAATGGCTTCGTCGTATTTGGAACAACGACCTCCTATAACGGAGATGTAACAGGCAATCATGGCGGAA
>JAYUZN010000844.1:0-1787 GCA_043751755.1 Bacteroidota bacterium
AAAGTGTTTTGTGCTTGTTTTCTGGTGGTAGCGACAAAAGATTGAATACGCGCATATACATATTTATAGAAAAAAATAGTCGCAGGTTTTTGCTGCGACTGTTTTCTTTATATATAGGAATTGCGCAAAAGTTGTTTTTATTGCCACGAATTACCCTGATTTTTACGAATTTTGGCTGTTAATTAGTGAAAATTAGGGTAATTCGTGGCTAAACTTCTTACCAAAAAATCAGATAAAACAACATCAAAATCACCCCAACCGTTACCGTAAGGGCATAATTTGCGACCTTACCTGTTTGAAGCTGACGAAGGAAATTTCCTGCCATACCTGCCACAGTTGCAGAGCCATTTACTACGCCGTCTATCACATTTTTGTCAAACCATATAACGATATTTTCTCCTGCCCAAACAAAAGGACGCAAAATAGCGGCTTCATAAAACTCGTCCACATAGAATTTATTTTGCATAGCCTTGTACATGCCCCCAAAGAATTTTTGGACTTTTTCGTCCCCTGCAAGGTCATATTTTGTGTAGAAATTGTAGGCAAAATAGACCATTCCATAGGAAATTGCCATTGCCAGTGCAATCAAAACATACTCCATCGAAATGTGTTTTTCTACAGCTTCTTGCAAATCTCTGTTGTTTATCAAACCATGAAACCAAGTATGATTGAGCCAATGCGATTCGTGTCCGCCGCCAAAAAGGTGCGCAATGCCTGTATTAAATCCGAGAAAACCGCCAACAATCGCCAAAATCGCCAAAATCCACAAAGGAGCCGTCATAAATGGGCTGCTTTCGTGAGGTGCGTGATGATGAGAGTCGTATCTTTCTTTCCCACTAAACGTAAGAAAAGTAACACGAGTCATATAAAAGGCTGTCAAACAGGCAGTTATCGTTCCTACCAACCACACCAAAAAGTAAATTACGCCATGGTCATAGCCGCTAAAAAAGACATTTCCCAGAATTTCGTCTTTGGAAAAGAAGCCAGAAAGCGGAAAACAACCTGCAATGGCAATCGTAGCAATCCAAAAAGTTCTGCCTGTACTTGGCATATATTTGAGCAAACCGCCCATAAAACGAATGTCTTGTGGGTCTTTGTGGTCGTGTGTGTCGTGAAAATAGTGTTCCATCGCATGAATGACCGAGCCTGAACCCAAGAATAAACAAGCTTTGAAAAAAGCATGTGTCATAACATGGAAAATAGCGGTTGTATATGCGCCTGCCCCCAATGCCATGAACATAAAACCCAACTGCGAAACGGTAGAATATGCCAATACTTTCTTGATGTCATTTTGCGCAACGGCTATCAAAGCGGCTACAATCGAAGTCGCTGCGGCTACAACGGCAATTATCATCAAAACGGTTTCGGCTTCGGGAAGAGCAAAAACGGGGTGCATACGAGCAATGAGATAGATTCCCGAAGTGACCATAGTCGCAGCGTGAATGAGGGCAGAAACGGGAGTAGGTCCCGCCATAGCGTCTGGCAACCACACATACAAGGGAATTTGGGCGGATTTGCCTGTTGCGGCAATGAATAACAACAAAGTTATCCAAAAAGCCTTGTCGCTCAACACGCCCGCACTTGCATTTATCGCCTCAAAAGAAAGGGGATTTTCTACGCCATTTGCCGACAATGTGCTATAAATCATAAACATCGCACCTATCATCGCAAAGTCTCCAATCCGATTAGCTACAAAGGCTTTTTGGGCTGCGGCTGCTTTTGCCATGTCTTCGTACCAAAAACCGATAAGCAAATAGGAACACATGCCCACACCTTCCCAACCCAAA
>JAYUZN010000845.1:0-2551 GCA_043751755.1 Bacteroidota bacterium
ATTGGTTAAACCATGGCATCTGTTGGGCAGATATTGCCGCATATTGTGCCAAAAAAATGATATATAAAACGTATTTTTTCATGATGAATTTAAAATAAAATGAAGATGTTGGGGTTTTTAACCGCTTCGAGGGTCTGCGACCACTCGAAGGGTTAAAAACACGTGATGTATCGGACTTTGATAACCCACTTGACCAAATAACTTATTTAAAAAGTACAAAGTCGTGGTTTTCATAGCCCTTCGAGTGGTCGCAGACCCTCGAAGCGGCTATGAAAGAGATAATCTCTACCTGTTTTTGGAGTCAATTATCGTTACCGCCCCTTTGTATGTTTTGTCCGTAGCCTTTACCGTTATCACATACCAGTATGTCCCATCAGGAACAGGCTGTTTGTTGCCCAATTCATACGTACCATTCCAAGGCGTGCTATAATCATCTCTATCTAGTACCTTATTTCCGCCTCTATCATAAACAGTAACCTGATACGTACCTGCTGCAAAATTGGTAAGGTAAGCCACAGTCCAAGTATCATTTATTCCATCTCCATTCGGGCTAAACACATCTCCAATTCCACCCGCCAATTCTTGTTTGGGCGTAACCGTTACCTTCACAGAATCCTTGCCTGAACAGAAAGTGTTGCTGCCCGTTACAGAACCCATTACATAATAAGTAGTTATGCCCACAGGAGGATGCGCCGTTGGATTGGGAGAATAAGGATTGCTCAAAGTCGCAGCAGGTGACCATACGTATATATTTCCCCCTGTAGCCATCAGTTGCACAGGTACGTCCTGCACAGCCGTAATGTCTGCCCCTGCATCAATCACAGGCGAAGGCGAAATATAAAGGTCTGTACTTGCCACATCTGAGCCACAACCATTGGTCATCACGCTTACAGAATAAGTGCCTGTATCTTGCAAAGTAGTCGTCATTATGTAGGGATTTTGTTCCGTAGAAGTAAATCCATTCGGACCTGTCCACACATAACTTGCATTTGCCAAAGACGAAGCCGTAAACTGTACCCCTGCACCTTGGCAAACGGGACCATCATTGCTGGCGGAGATGGTTTGTGGCGTAGGCAAAATGGTAACCATTGTTGTGAGCATATTGGATTGGCAACCCGTAGCCGTAAAGCTCACGACCAAACTGTAAACACCTTCATGTACCGAAGGAATAACATTGGCAATGACGGGGTTTTGTGCCGTAGAAGTATAGCCATTTGGACCCGTCCACTGATAACTCACATTATTCAAAGGATTGACATACAACTCCAACGTACCTCCCTCACAGATAGGGCTATTGTTCCAAATCGAATCTCCCGGAAGGATAGGATTTGCATTCATCATAATTAATACGCTGTCTCTTTGCGATTCGCAACCATCAAGGCTTACGCTCACATAATACAAACCTGCCCCTGCTGCTGTTGCTTGCGCAAAGTGGACACTCTGCAAAGTAGAGCTAAAACCGGTGGTGCTTGTCCAATAATATTCGCCATTTTGCAAGGTCGAAGCCGTTAAATCCCAAGCACTTCCTTCGCAAATACTGCCATTATTTGTAACCGTAATGGAAGGCATAGCAGGTCTGGGCTTCACCGTTGCAGTAGTTGTGTTATCAGGAGAAGTACAACCATCAACGGTTATATTCACGCTATAATCGCCTGACATAGCGGGCGTAGCTTGTGATATATCCCAGTTTGCGACTGCGCTATTTCCCAAAATGCCCGTAGCATCTGACCAAGTATAGGTAGCTCCTGCAACTGTATTGGTGGACAATGCCAAGGTTTGCCCTTCACAAATTGCGCTATTGCTTGCAATCGTAGGTGTTTGTGGAATCGGACTGATTTTTACCAAAGTCTGGCTCATATCTGAAAAACAACCCGTCAAAGGATTTTGCACCACCAAACTATATACCCCTTCGTCATTTGCCTCATTGACATTTGCCACAGAAGGCGCAGCTAACACAGAGGTAAAGCCATTTGGTCCCGTCCAATCATATACTACTCCTGCATTTGTAGTGGCAGAAAGTAACAAAGTCGCTCCTTCGCAGAGTTGCCCATTATTGCTAATTGTAGAAATCACAGGTTTAGGATTGACTGTAACCGTTATCGCTACGTTGTTGCTGGTACAAGTTCCGTTTGTTACATTCACCCAGTAGGTAATTGTATCATTCAAAACGGGCGTGTAGTAAGGATTTCCTGTAAAAAGGAGATTTCCCCCTGATGCCGCATCATACCAATTAAACACGCCATTTGCCACCGCAGAAGCAGCCGTTAAAACCTCGTTGTTTGCCTCACAAATGGCAGTATTTGCAGCCATTGCAGTAGGGTCAGGCAAAGGCGTAACCGTAACGGTAAACAAGGTTCTTGCTGATTCACAACCATTTAATACTTCGCTCACCCAGTAGTTCGTAGTTGTCGATGGAGAAACCATAAAAGGATTTCCTGTTGCTAACAAATTCCCGTTTGCAGCTGCGTCATACCAATTAAATACGCCATTTGCGCCGCCTGTCGTGGCTGTTGCTACGCTCGTTTCGCCCGGACAAATGCCTGTCGCAGAA
>JAYUZN010000846.1:0-3340 GCA_043751755.1 Bacteroidota bacterium
ATTTTCGCCCAACGTCTTAGAAGATGGTACGGCAAAAGGTGCGGTAGATTTTGTGAATCAAGCAGAATTAGGCTGGAAATACAATGCCAAAAACTACGGTTTGTTTGTTACAGGTTTTTATGCTGCAACAAATGAGCAAGGCGGCTATGAGGCTACTACGCAAGAAATCATTCAAAATGACTATACAGCTATGGGTTTAGAAGTAGAAGGAGCTGCGAACTTTGGCAATTTTAACCTACGGGGAAGTGCGACTTATACAAATGCACGCATCTCTGGTGGCGACACGTCTGTAGTAGGCAATCGTCCGAGAAGACAGTCTCCTTTTATCTTCAATCTTGCGCCAAACTATACCTACAAAGGTCATTCTATTGGCTTGAATTTCATAGGTACAGCAAGTTCTTACGCAGGCAACGACAATATGCTGAAAATGCCAGGCTATGTAGTAACGAATTTGTTTGCTACCGTAAAAATCACGCATGGCTTGACGGCTACCTTGTCTGGCAACAACTTGTTGAATGCCTTGGGGGTTACCGAATCTGAAGAAAGTGCTATCAAAAACAATCAAATCAATTATGTGCGCGCAAGACCTATCTTGGGCAGAAGTCTTTCGGCAACTGTAAGATATAATTTTTAGTAGTAATAAATAATAGAATAGGTTATTAACGAAAATAGGAAGGGAGGCTGCGATAGTCTCCCTTTTTTTGAGTTATTTCACACAGATTTTCGCAGATGAAAGCAGATTTCGCAGATAAGAAATACCATAAGGAACTATTCAACTTGTAGATAAAAGTACTCCCCATTCGGCTTTTTTTATCTGTGCAAATCTATTATTGGTTAGCTATCCAATAATTATCAAAAATCTATGTTTTCAAATGTTATTCTTTTGCATTCCCAAGTTCTTTTTGCACTTTTTTTACAAAAGCCACTTTAGTTTGGGATATTTTGGCAATCTGTTTAATAGACAAAAGATTAAGGGCAAGTAATTGTGTTACAAATGTTTTTTGTAACTTGTTCACTTCTTCTTTGCCTTGTTCGAGTCCTTGTTCGAGTCCTTGTTCGAGCCATTGCTCTTTACCTTGTTCGATACCCTTTTCGAGTCCTTTAAGGTAAACATAGTCATTTTCTAATGTGTAGAATATTGAGACACTTTCCATAATATATTGAATTGAGGGCACTAAATTACGAAGATTTCCTAATATACGCAACTGTTGAAAAGATTTTTGAAAAGATAATTGGCTTTCACTGATTTCTTCCAAACGTATAATGATTTCTTTCACGATTTCATCGGGATTTTTTCCCTTAAAATTGCTTAGAATGGCAAACAAAACTTCCTCTGGTTTTTCGCAAGCAATAAAATATTCATAATCAATGCCTATCATTTTTATTAGCGTATATGAAAAAGATAAGCAAGCATGATGTATTTCTGTTGCCATATTTTCGGTCGTTGTTCCCAAAAAAATCACAAATTGTTTGAGTGGCAACTTATGTTTTCGATAAATAAGTGCATAATACTCTAACATCCTATTGACCATTTCTGCCTCTTCTAACACTTGAAATTCTACTTGTAGAACATATATTTTCCCACTTGAATCCTTTACTTTCTTCAAGAAATCAGGTTTTCGTTCAATGGTCAATTGTAAGTCATCAGCAATCTCTTCCGTTTCTACAATATGAATGTCCAATATTTTTTCAAAAAGAGAAGGCAAAACAGCTTCTATATTCTCCTTTATGACCTTATCATATTGCCCTACTTGTCGTTGTTTTTTAGCATTATTTTGTGTTTCCATATCGCAAAGATACCAAAAAATAAATATATGCAAATATTTTTACTTATATTTATTTGAAAACCGCTTACATTTGGCAATCCGAATTTCACGCAGATATTCAACAGAACAACATGAGCAGAGTAACCATCAAAGACATTGCACGCGTGCTTGGCGTAAATCCCTCCACGATTTCACGCGCCCTGCACGACCATCCTGACGTAAGCACAGAACTCAAAGCCACAATTAAACAACTTGCGGGGCAGATGGGCTATAAACCCAATCAAATGGCAATCAATTTGCGCAATGGCAAAAGCAAAACGATAGCCTTGATAATTCCCGAAATTTCCATGTTTTTTTTCCCTTCTGTGATGAAAGCCATAGAAGAAGAAGCGCATAGCAAAGGCTATAATTTGCTTGTGTTACATTCTAATGACGACATTCAAAGAGAAATCCAAAATGCGGAAATCTGCGCTTTTACAGGCGTGGAAGGGGTATTGATTTCTTTGACAAGGGAAAGTTTTGAAACGGCGCATTTATTAGATTTGACGTATAGTGGCATACCTGTCGTTTATTTCGACAAAGTACCCAATCATATAGAAGGACATAAGGTAGTCGTTCCCGGAAAAGAAGCAACTTTTGAGGCTGTACAGTATTTGATTAGGGAAAATGTGCGTAAAGGACGAATTTGTGGCTTTTTTGGCGACCCACGCCTTTCGATTACACAGGATAGAGTGGAGGGTTTTCGGCTTGCCCTTTCTGAATCGGAGCTGTTATTCGATATTCGTGATGCTTTTTTTGTGAATAATAGCCAAAAGGCAGAGGAGGCTTTTTTGGCATTGTGGGAGTCCGATAGTCGCCCTACAGCTCTATATATGATGAGTGATGAGGTGCTTGCAGGGGTGATTAAAGCTGTGCATACCTTGAAACTCACTATTCCGCAAGACCTTCAACTTGTGGCAATTAGTGATGGACATCTGCCTTTGTTGCTTGGGCAAAATATCCCTTTTGTGGAAACATCGGGCTATACGTTGGGCAAAGTAGCGGTAGCTCATTTATTTGAGGTTATTCATGGGCGAAAAACGGAATATGAGACGATAACGATTGAAACGCCTTTTCGGGATTTGGATTTTGCGCAGATTTCCGCAGATTTTTCTCTTTTGCCACGAATTAGCACGAATTAGGGCTGTTAATTCGTGTTAATTCGTGTAATTCGTGGCTATAAAAACAACTTTTGCTTAATACGACTCCTCCTCCGTAGGAAAATTCTTGTTTTTTATATCTTCTATATAACGCCCAATCGCCTCCGTCATAATGTCGTGAAGGCTGGCATAGCGGCGCAAAAACTTGGGGCTAAATTCTTTATTTATCCCTAACATGTCATGTGTAACCAACACTTGCCCATCACAATGCTGTCCTGCTCCTATGCCGATTGTGGGGATTTGCAAAGATTCGGATACTTGTTTTGCTAAATCAGAAGGAATTTTTTCCAATACCAAAGCAAAACAACCTGCTTCTTGCAGTAACTTTGCATCTTCTATGAGAATTTGTGCTTCTAAGTCCTCTTTTGCCCGAAC
>JAYUZN010000847.1:0-3819 GCA_043751755.1 Bacteroidota bacterium
CCTAAGCTACAAGTAGCGCAAAATACATTCCGATAATTACTTACTTAGATACCGACATTATAAGATTTGCGGCACACCTTTCAAAGGTGCGCCACCCTGCAACGCTACCCATATATTATGTCGTTATCAAACTGCTAACTGCTAACTGCTAACTGTTCACTGCCATGCACATACAATCCTTGAATCTCACATTTTTCCGAAACTATGAAGCCTTGCAAATAGACTTTTCACAGGGCGTAAATTGCATTACAGGGAAAAATGGGGCAGGGAAAACCAATATGTTAGATGCATTACATTTTTTGTCTATGACGCGCGGCTTTCGCAGTAGTCAAGACAAGCAAGCAGTGAAGGAAAAAGAGGCGTTTTTTCTGATAGAAGGAAAATGGCAAAAAGCGCAAGACACGCATCTTTTGCAATGCAATTTTATGGCAGGCAAAGGCAAAAAAATCCTGTTGAATGGCAGTCCTTTGGAGAGATTTAGCGAGCATATTGGCAATTTGCCCTTAGTTGCGGTTCTGCCTTCGGACACAGAACTCATAAATGGCGGCGGAACGGTGCGCAGAGAATTTGTGGATTCGCTCATTTCTCAATACAATCGAGCGTATTTGCAGCAACTTATTTTATATAAAAAATGTCTTGAACAACGCAATGCCCTGCTCAAATCCTTTGCCGAAAATCGCTATTTTGACAAAGAGCAATTAGCCTTGTGGAATATGCAACTCATTCCCGCAGGGAGGTATATTTGGGCAGAAAGGCAGGCTTTTTTGGGGGCTTTTTTGCCTATTTTTGAAAGTTATTTTCACAAGATTGTTTCAGCTTCAGAAAATCCCAGCATTTCGCACGAATCCAAAATCAAAGAAAACAGTGTAGAAGAATGGAAAAGCCTGTTTCGGGAAAATGAAATGCGAGATGCAATCAATCAAAACACAAGCATAGGCACGCACAAAGATGATTGGACTTTTTTGATACATGATATTTCTGCCAAACATTACGGCTCACAAGGGCAGCAAAAAACCTTTACTATCGCCCTCAAATTGGCGCAATACGATTTGTTAGCCCAACAAAAAGGCTTCGCACCTTTGCTGTTATTAGATGATATTTTTGATAAATTAGATACATTTCGCTTGGAAAGTATCGCCCAAATCTTAGACAAACACATTGAAGGTCAGGTATTTATAACTGACACTTCACAGGAAAGACTTGCCGCTGTGTTTGCGGATTCTCATAGAGAGGTCAAGTTTTTTGAGGTAGATGATATTTCACGTAGGTGACTCAATCCAAGGTTAATCCCCATCTTGTTTCAGCCATTGGTCATCAGGGCTGTGCATTTAGCGAAAAAATATAGCAGAAAATAAGGAGAAAATGCGTTTTCATGTTTGATTTTTTGGGGTACATAGTTGAAAGAATTCAGATAACACAATGCCGAAAATCCTTATTTATATTCTCTTAGTTGCAGCAAATCCGTAAAATCTATCTCCAACGCTTCAAAGATGCCGATTTTTACAAGCGGATTTATCGCTAAATCAATGTCTTGACGAGGGATATATTTCCCATTTTCGGATAAATCATAGACCAAAACCGTCTTTTCTTGAGGAAAAACAACCCAATATTCCCGCACTCCTGCGGCTTCATACAAGGCATATTTATCGTGCATATCCCTTTCAAGCGTACTTTTTGAGACCACTTCTATCATAAAATCAGGTGCGCCAATTCCCCCTCGTCTGTCTATCTTTTCTGGGTCGCAAATCACGCAAATATCAGGCTGCACTACGGTGTAAATGTCTTCATCTGCGGTAGATTTTTCCGCATTTAGCAGGCGTACATCAAAAGGACGCATAAATAAGGGGTTCTTTTTTCTGTTGATAGAAATGCCTATTTGAAAAGCTAATTCTCCCAGCCAAACTTGGTGAACGGTAGGCGGCGTGGGCATTTTGAAGATTTTGCCTTGAATAAGCTCGACAAACTCGTCCATTTTCCATGTGAGATAGTCTGCGTAAGTATATGTTCCATAAAGATTTATGGGAGAATCATTGTTTTTCATGGAGAAAAGAATGTGATGATGCTGCATAGATACGGCTTTTTTGGTAGTTGGCAAAATTTATTTTGCTGAATGGGGGCGGTTTGATAAACCTCCACCATTCAACTCTTAGCATTTATAAAGTTATTTAAAAAATGTTTTTATTTTTTAAACTTTATTTTTTAGCTTTGCAAAATGAATTGAGTTTCAAATTACCCAGTATTCAAATATCACTTTTTCAAAGCTATGGAAAAAAATAAAAACCAACTAAAAATACCATTAGAGTTTGAGGAAAATACGCCTATAATCGACTTGCCTTCTCAAATCGACTTGGAAATATCAAATCTTCCAAACCAATATACTTTCCCACTAAATATAGGTAAAGATAGGCGCATACAAACCGTTGTAATCGAAGATGTTAAAGCAAGTAAATTTTATAGAATTATAACAGGCTATTCTTCTCTCAGCTACATTATTAAATTTTTTGGTACTTATTTAAAGGATTTAGATTGTGTAGAAATAGCCTTTGGTTGGAGTTTTGAAGAAGTGAAAAGAGATACTTATACGCCAAGTTATCAAAGTTTATCTGCAAAAACAATAGATTTATTAGAAGCGAGTTTGCAAAAAGAAATTGCAGAACAATGGCAAGAACGAGGTTTTTCTTTGTTGTTGCATGGTTTATCCATTATTTCATTTATCGAAAAAATAGGCACAAAAATAAATTTTAGAATTTTTAGAAAACACCATTTACATGCTAAAATATATATAGGTGAAACTCATGCGATTTTAGGTTCTGCTAATTTTAGCGATAATGGCATGGGATTGAGACAACAAGCTGAAGCATGTATCAGGGTTGGTAAAAACAGTCAAAATGAATTAGAATGTGAATATTACCAAGGAATGAAAAATATTACCGATTTTTTTTGGGAAAACTCTGTGTGTTACAATGAAAAAATGAAAGAGATATACCAAAAATCTCTGAAAGCCGTTTCTTGGCAAGAAGCCTTGACAAGAGCAATAACAGAATTATTGGAACAAAATTGGGAAAAAGATTTTAAAGCCATAGAGAATCAGTTAAATTCTATGAACTTGTGGCCCATGCAAAAAGAGGTAATTAATTCTACCTTAGCAAAAATATATGATTTAGGCTGCGTAATTGTAGCAATGCCCACAGGTTCTGGCAAAACAAAAATGATTACCGCCACTCAACTTATTTTGTATCATCAGAGTTTCAGCTACCAAAAATATGATACCATAAATCAAATAACAATATGTCCGCCTTTGGTTCAAGCTGGATGGAATGGCGAAAGAAATGGGCTGACGACACGTGAAGATATAAAATCTATGGGAATATTGAGCATGAAAAACGCAAATGAATCGAAAAATGAAGTATTGAACAAATTGAAACGGAGAATGGGAGTTTTAGTAATAGATGAAGCGCATAACTACCTGAATCGAAAGTCTGCACGTTCTATTGCCATATCGGAGCATAACGCTGAATGTATTATATTGGCTACAGCAACTCCTATTAGCAAAAGCATAAATGATTTGATAAGGCTTATCGAACTACTGGGAATAGATAACCTTTCTGATAAGGATTTAGAAGAATATTTTTTAATGAAAAAACGACACAAGAAAACAGACGAAGACCTGAAAAAACTAAAATTATTTATTTCTCCATTTGTTGTAAGAATTGCAAAACCACTTATCAATGAGTATATTAAACAAGAACCTGAAAAATATACTCGGAAAATAACCCTAAACAAAGGCTCGGAAAATCCAGAAATAGTAACCATAAAATG
>JAYUZN010000848.1:0-6346 GCA_043751755.1 Bacteroidota bacterium
TATTTTATCAATCGCTACGCAGATTTGATGAACTCCACCCTGCGTTCCAACCATTATACGCCCCTTTTGACGGCTATGTACAATCAACTTGTGCCTGAAATGCCCCGCCAATTTATAAGATGGACGGACACTTTGGCGAATCCTGTGGCAAATCAAATGCAAGGCTTTTCGGATTATCTCACCTTTCAGCTCGACCAATGCGACAATCGAAATGCAGTAGTAAGGCAGCAAATTGTGAATGAATATGCTTTGGTAAAACAAGTAAATGTAACCTTGAATGTGCAACCTGCGGGGGCAGGCTATATCAAAATTTCGACAATCGTGCCTGACACGTATCCTTGGACAGGCGTATATTTTGACGGAGTTCCTGTACGCATGACAGCTGTCCCAAATCCGGGCTATTCGTTTGTGGCTTGGCAGGCAAATGGCGTGATTCCCGCCGGAAACCTTGCGAATGCTTCGATTCTCAACAATATAGATATAAATGACTCTTTTATTGCCTTGTTTAGCGGAAATGCCTTGCCTACAGGCTTGACTGTCAGCGAAATAAACTATAATTGCGATTCTACCATAAATGGCGGAAACTGGGTAGAACTGCACAATTATGGCACTACGCCTTTGGCGATTGGAGACTGGAGCATTCGTTCCAAAACCTTTTGGGAGAAATATATTTTTCCTACAAATACCGTCATTCCTGCCAATGACTACCTTGTTGTTTGCGAAGATACTACGAAATTCAAACTGCTTTATCCCACAGTAAGTAACTATGTTGGCGCTACAGGCTTTGGTTGGGGCAACCGATTAGATTCTATCAAAATCTATAGTGCCTCCAATCAGTTGAGCATTTTGGCGGTTTATACAGATAGTTTGCCCTACGCAGATTGTGCAGACGGCTGGGGTAGAACCTTAGAATTGACCAATAATACCGCTTCTTTGCTCAATCCCACAAGCTGGTTTTGCGGCTGTATGAGAGGTTCGCCTGGTGCGGCTTACAGCGTTTGTAATGATGCTTTGTATTTTACCGAAATCAACTATAACAATAGCAATATCAGCTATGATGCTGGCGATTGGGTGGAAATCAAAAATAATACGGCGCAGCCCATGAATTTGGCAAATTATGTGTTTAGGGATTCGAAAAATAGCCACACTTTTACCCTGCCCAATATTACCATTCCTGCGGGAGATTACTGGGTTTTATGTTCGGATAATACCAAATTTGATGCACAACACCCCAACATTCCGAATAAAACAGGCTCTTTTGTATTTAATATGAATGGTTCTGGAGATGCTTTGCGCTTGTATGACAATGCAGGGATTTTGCAATATAGTATGTTATATAAAACGTATGCTCCTTGGACAAACGTCCCTGCGACTGCCAATTACACCTTGCAATATGTGGACACTTTGGGCTATTTGAGTCCGAATGTAGGCACTTCTTGGTTTGCGGATTGCATAGGCGGCACACCCGGCAAAAAACACGAAGATTGTTTTGAAGTGGGCATAGAAAATGCCTTGATTCAAGATTTGCAAGCCTATCCAAATCCCACAACAGGCGAATTAATGCTTACTTTTTCGCCAATAAATAATGACTGTAACATAAGCCTCAAAGACCTTGCAGGGAGAAATGTAGCGACTTTGTTTGAGGGAAAATTGGGGCAGGATAAGCAAATTTTCCATTTTGATATAAGTAGCTTTGCCGCAGGAATGTACTTGCTTTCTATCCAAAATGGGGCGCAACAGAGTACGTTGAAGTTGGTGAAAAGGTAGGCACTAAGCACTACGGAAAAGTATGTATAATTGAAGATGATTTGTTTGTATTTCGAGAGTGGCGCACCTTTCAAAGGTGCGCCACCCTATTAGACGTAAATCGATTTACCAATTTGTAATGTCGTTATCTAAGTATAAGCCTTTAGGCTTGTTTATCCCAAAAGTGCAAGCACATCGGTGCGCACTGCTTATCAAAAGCGTTTTGAGCAAAACATGCAGTAACAGCGCGATATTTTCAAGTCCGTAGGGGCGGGTTTTGTGAGTTTGAGTACAAAGGATTCTTATACAAAGGTGTTGAAGGCTTTGTTTGAAGGGCGGACACGCTTTTCGTAACCTACACGCTGCCAGCGTGCCACCCTTTCCACTTTTGGTAAACAGGGTTACACGCTGGCAGCGTTAGCTATTCTATGATTATTTTCTCCGTCATTTCCTGTCCGTCTATGAGGGTTATTTTGAGGAAATAAAGCCCTTGTGCGAGGCTGGAAAGGTCATAACGACTTTCATACTTGCCTTTTGGCTCGTCCGATAGCAGCAACTTTCCGTTTGTGTTGTAAATAGCGACTTTTTGGAGGAGTTTATCTGCGGAAATCGTGAGATAGTCTTGTGCAGGATTGGGATAGATTTTGATATTATCTGTTTCCATATAATTCGTTATCCCTAGACCATTGCAGAATATGGGATTGGCAACATTGCCATCACAATCTGTTTTGATGAGAGCTAAAGTATCATTTTGGTTAGCTACAATTATCAAGCCCCCGTCAGGACAACGTGCAGCATGTTTGAGGCGCGTACCAGCCCCATAATGCTTTATCCAAATACTATCAAAGTTGGAATCATACCGGAAAAGCGCAAGACTATAGTGTAATGTAAACCAATCCCCATTCGGATAAGGAACAAGAATTAAACCTTGTACCTGTTTTTTCTGGGAAATAACCTGCCCGTTTGTATCAAAATGTATCAAAACTCTATCGGGGTCCATATTACTTTTGGCAAGAAATGTACCATCAGGCAGTTCTACAATATTTTCTATCCAGCCTTGTGAGCAGCCAGATAAGCCCAGCGTATCTATGCGTATCTCCCATATAGGCGGATTTCCATTGCCATCTATTTTGAAAATAAATGGAATATCTACAGCATTTGTGTCGTTCGGATTGGCATTACAATCGCGAATAATCTGAGTATATCCGCCTATTATATACTCATTTTGAGGCGTTCTGATGATTTTCGCAGGGTAATCCATCAAAGAATCCCCATAAATATAGTGCGCAAGTTCATTGCCTTGGGCATCAAGGCGGCGAACATAGATATCCATATTTATTAGCCCTCCTGCTAAATATTGAGGATGTATATGATGGCTCACTATCATATAACCGCCATTATCTGTTTCTACAATACTTTTTGCACGTTCAAATACATAGCCCGTATCATCTGGTAACCATAAAGTATAGGCTTTTCGCCACAGCATATTCCCAGCCCCGTCTATTTTAAGCACACAGCTACTTTCTCCGTCAGGATTCGTGTCATCTCCGCCAAAAGTGCTACCTACAAATATATATCCGCCATCTTGTGTAGGAATCACATCGCCTAAGGACTCCTGTGCGTTGGGAAAACCTACGACTTTGGTGCTTATTTCATCTCCATTCAAGGCAAAAGAACGAAATAGGTAATCTTGCCCCCAATTAAATCTGCCTAACACATAATACCCTTCGTCATCTACAAACACTTTTTGTGAGCTATAGATGTCAGCAGATTGATAGGTTTTGTGAAAAGTCGTCATTTGTGCTTTGCTATTAACATAAATTCCTATCCACAGCAAGCATAATACGTGAAATTTAAGGTAATTATTCATAAATAGCGACTTTATGGGTGTAAAAAAGGGAGTTAGATTGCGTAATTGATAGGGCATAAACGCCTTTGCTCAAGGCTTTGATAGGAAGGGTGTATTCCTTTTCGGCACTTTGAAAATCTTGTGCTACAACCGTTCTTCCCAGCATATCTACGACTTGCAAGTGCAAAGTTTTGTGCTGCAATTCTGAAGGGATTGTTACAAACAGGATTCCTGCGGCTGTATAGGAATCGATTTTATTTGCCACATTTCCCACTATATTAGTTGTATATAACATTCCAAGTGTTTGGTCGCAACTTACTCTACCATAAGCAAATTCAATCGAAAGCCCACCTATATAATTATAGCTTACCTTATCTGCTCCCCCTCGCAAAGCAGCTATGATTTGGAGGTTATTGAGATAATAATTCTTCTCTAACATCATGGCAACAATTCCTGCTACTATGCCTGGTGCTACTTCTTGCCCAATGGGAGGACTTGAAACATAGCTCGGAGGTCCCACTGGAATATTCGTAACATGATTTGTCCATATTGCTGTGCCTGGGGCAGCTACATCATATTGTAAGCCATAATTAGCATCTTCATTGGTAGCAGAGGAAACCGTTGCCCAGCCATCTCCTTCCATTTTTCTCAAATCTGCGGGAGTAGAAGTAATGACACCTATCACACCAGGATATGCCGCAGGATAGCGATTGTCTATAGTGGCAGGATGGTCAAAACCTTCATTTCCTGCTGAAGCAATAACTGCCATAGGAAAATAGCCGTTAGAATTTGGCGTAGGATTCGGTCTGCCTAACAGAAGAAGGTTATCTACAGCAGCAGATACATCAATCTGGTTTACTTTAGAAACAATATCCGTAACCGTAATATCCATATTATGGTCGTTCGGAATCTCCTGCAATGCTGCTACAATCGCAGCAGTAGAGCTTGTGCCTTCATAATCAGAAGTGGTAAAAATGCCTAATTTGGTATTCGGAGCAACACCAGATATGCCTGTTCCATTATTGGGCTGCGAAACTATAGAACTTGCCAAATGCAAAACACCTTGCGTGTAGGGCGGGGTATTGGGGATAACAGTAGAATTGAAGGGAATACAAACCCCACTTGAACAATCGTAGGTTAAGCCAATCGTTGCGCCTATCATGTCAGGGTGATTTGAGATAAAAAAGCCGTCTCCCATTACCGCAACTCTGATTCTCTGCCCTGTATATCCCATATCCCAACATTCGCAAATATCTGCGTCCGCATCTGCGATAGCCGTAACAGAAGTCCCCGAAAACATAGCGGTTGTAAAACCAGGGTTATCCAATTCCGAAGCCCCATACGGATTCGGTGCATTAGGGTTAGGGCTTACATGGTCGTTCAAAGTGCTACAAGAAAGGCTATTTACGTTATTTGCGCCTGCGACCGAATCTTCACTGATAGGGCTTGTGTTATCGTCATGGTGTGCCTTAGCATAATTTACAATATTGGGGCTAACATTTTCCACAAAACCTGTTTCATTTTCGTATATCAAACGACCAAAATCTATGACATTGAAGCTATCGGGTTCGGAGATGAAGGGCAGTTTGAAAATATAGGTATAATGCCCGTCATACGGAAGGTTTGGCGAAGGTGCGTTGTGCAAGGTCAAACTGTACCTATGCATAAAATCTGCAATATCTGTGCTATCTTCGTGTTTGTCCACAAACCTCACCAAAATCAAATCATCTATCAAATACCAATCTTGGGCTACATGAAGTTGAATAGGGTTGCGAGTGATGACAGGATAAACGGATTCCAATTCTCCAGAATCAAAGATGTCGCTGATTTGTTGCCACTTTTCTTGCGGAGTTGCCGTAGGTTTAAAATAGAGTTCTACTGCCAAGTCGCGTCTATCAGCATGATACAATTTCAGTTGTGTGATAGCTGTATCTATCGTTCCTGTATAGTCTAAGCCATTAGAACATCGGAACGAAAACATATCAATCTGATAATACCACCAATTAGCTTGTCCATTGACATACCAATACGTGGAATCGGTCTGCGCAAATCCTGACTTACTCATGGCAAGTAGGATTACATACATTACGAACAATCGTAATATACGGGGGGGGGGTAATACTTTGAAAATGTTGTAACTTTTTCATAAAAAGTTTGAAAATGAGTTGAAAAATAGGACAGATTATCTGCCATTTCGAGCAAGCAAAATACGCATTCTGGGCAAAGTTATAACTATTTTTTTACGAAACAACTAAAAAAACAACTTCCTTTCCCAAACATTTACAAAGATAAAAACTTGTTTTTGTATATGCAATTACATTTTTTCGCATTTTTTGCAGGGGTTGAGGAGGAGAAACCCCTCATACATCAATTTTTGCTATTTTTTGCCCTAAAATATTTGCAATAAAAAAACACTTTTTCAAGTTTTTGCCCTAAAAAAGGCAGAATATCTGTTTTAGCCCTCATTTTACCCTCAAATAACAGCTAATAAACTAACCTAAATAGAAAAATTTGCGGTATGTGTAGCACATGCTTTAGCTTGTGTTATATAATTTATAAAAGCTCAGGCTAAAGCCTAAGGAATAGAAAATAAATAACATAACAATTTCATTTTGGGGATTTCTTAGTGCCGTAGGCACGAAATATTTATAGCCCCCCATAATCCCCCCCAATTTATTGCGTTTCTCGTGCAAACGCTAAAAAAAAGAGGGAGGGGTTGGCATGTTTTTTCTATAAATATCGCCGTCCCTA
>JAYUZN010000849.1:0-3988 GCA_043751755.1 Bacteroidota bacterium
GGCGAAATAATGCAAAAAAAAGGCTACAAAAAAGGCTACAAAGCATAAAAAACGCTCATAATACGTTGATTATGAGCGTTTTACAAGTGATCCCAGCAGGATTCGAACCTGCGACCTACTGCTTAGAAGGCAGTTGCTCTATCCAGCTGAGCTATGAGACCTAAGAAAAAACAGCAATCAATGAACAAAGTCTGTTATTGATTACTGTTCATTTTGTCGAGGTACCAGGATTCGAACCTGGGGCCCCCTGCTCCCAAAGCAGGTGCGCTACCGGGCTGCGCTACACCTCGTTTACCGTAAAGAAAATATGTTTTTCCTTTTGGTGCTGCAAAGGTCGGACTATTTTTTGAGACTACCAAATTTTTTTTCGATTTTTTTTGAAGTTCGTTTATCTGCGAGAAATTATTGATAATCTGTTTCTTGTAGCAAATCCGTAAAATCTATTTCTAAGCCTTCCAAAATGCCTATTTTTACGAAGGGATTCAGCTCTAAATCAATGTCTTGACGGGGAATATATTTTCCTTCGGGCGACAAATCATAGACTAAGACCGTTTTTTCTTGCGGAAAAACGACCCAATATTCGCGCACTCCTGCGGCTTCGTACAGATAAAATTTGTCATGTACATCTCTTTCAACCGTACTTTTTGAAACAACTTCTATAATAAAATCGGGTGCGCCGATTCCCCCACGTCTGTCTATGTGTTGAGGATTGCAAATAATGCAAATATCGGGCTGCACAACCGTATAAATGTCCTTATCCTCCGTAGATTTTTCGGCATTTAACAATCGAACATCAAAAGGTGCTACAAATACTTTGCAGCTTTTTCGGCGCAGGTACTGATGAATTTGCGCATGAAACTCGCCCACATATAGCTGATGTGAGGTGAGCGGGGCAGACATTTTGAAGATTTTGCCTTGAATAAGCTCGACAAATTCCTCTAATTTCCACGTTAGGTAGTCTGCGTAAGTGTATGTACCTGTGGCATTTATGAGAGATGTATGGTTTTTCATAAAAATATTATGTTATGTTTTGGTTCACGCAGAGTTGAGCAGATTTAACCGCAGATTTTCGCAAATGAATCTTAATCTGCGTGAAATCTGCGTCCCTCATCTGCGAAAATCTGTGCGAAATTAGAAATTACAAACTACTATCCCCGCTTGTTGTATCTTGCGGCACAACTACAGGCGCAATAGGCTTTTCCACCGGCTTCCATTCAGTAATATCTGCTCGTATTTTGTTGCGCAACATGCCCGATTCAGGATAGATTTGCAAGGCTATATGTGGAAAACTACGAAAACTTATTTGGTTTTTATCAAGACTGTTTTTTGTTCCAATATCTAAAGAAGAACGAATGTAATCAAAGGCATATTCATTGCGAAGGTACATAAAAATATTAGATTCTGTAGAGAAATTGCGAAAAAAGGCTTCATATTCCGTATCTTTTGACAGCAGTCTATCCTCCAAATACTCATCTATAATATAGTGTAAATCAGCTACTTCATTCGCAAAAATAACGTAATCATCTATAATAATATAGTGGGGTTTTTCGATTTTGGAGAACAGTTTTTTGAAAAAAAGTTTGAAAAAACCTTTCATTTCCAAAAAATGAATGTCATAACCTTTGTAAGTTTCTTTGTCAAATTTCATGGGCGTTTTGCGGCGAATTTGCTTTTCTACAAAATCTAACCGCCCTTTTACGGTTTCATAGTTGCTTTTTGCAAAATGTAACATGGCATAATTTTCGTATTTAACATTGCCATCTGCCTGCGGAACGGCTACAACTGCGGCTACAACTTCTTCATTCATCCAAGCAAAAAACTCCTTTTCTAAGCTAATTTTCAAGTAACTTTCAAACTGTTTTTTGTTTTTTTGCAAGTCATCATATTCCTTTTTATTCGCTTTTTGATAGACTTTTTGGATTTCTGCCCAGAATTTGGAAAAGTCGCTAAATCCCACACTCGTAAACATGACGGTCGTTTTTGGCAAAATGGCAGAAGCATTGATTTTGCCCGTTCCTGCCGCTTTGAAGGCATTTATATACGAAGCTGCGGAATCTATCGGCAGCGTATAGCCGTCTAATTCCACCTTTTCGCCCGCCGTTTTGAGGGTCATGCCTGTGTAAGTCAGGCTTTCGTGCAAGCCTAAGAGCATTTCGGAGGGGGTAGGGGAGAAGACCCGCAAAAATGCGTCCATTTGTGCGTAGTTCACCATGAGGGAATAAGGTCCGTCTGTGGCAAGGGTTTCATGCACTTGTTTGAAGCTGTTGAGGTCTAAAATATTGCTGTTTTCGGAATGTTCTATAGCTTTTTTTACCAATATTTTGGAATAAGAAGCTAATAAGATGTTGTTTATCAAGGAAATAGAAAGGGTTGTATGTTCTTTAGCATTATACAAGTTATAAACGTCATAATTGAATACTTTTTCATTGGAAACCGAATACCCCGCTTGTTTGAAAAGGAGAGGCAAAAAACCTTTGAAATTGGCTATTTTGCCATTGTCGTGCAAATCTAAGACAATGAGGAAATCGTACTTATCTTTGGTGGTTATATGGGTGGAAATGAGCATTTTACCCACTTTTACCATGTCGGCTATCTTTTTATTTTCCGTCAAAAGAGAGTCTAAAGCATCTGTAGAAGTGCTAATATCCTTAAAATATTCGCTTTTTTTAAGCGTTTTCCACATGGTACTGCCGCTCAAATCCCGCCAATTATGGATAGGCTTTTCGGATTCTATCAGCATCACAAAATCGTCAGGCACAAAGGCATATTGATTTTTTGCGCCGCCATTTTCCCCAAAATAAAGATAGGCAAAATAGCCGCCTGCTGAGATTCCTGCCAGCAAAATAACGAGAAAAAGCCGTTTGAAAAATGTTTTCATTCAATTGTATGTGTATTGACTGTGTTAAGTTATTTTTATAATTTCAAGTAATTAACAAGAAATAAGATGACTTTGTTAAAAATAGCATGGATAGTTACAAAAAAACACATATCTTTGCCTTTTATTTCTACAAATATACATACAATCAAATGGAAGAACATAAATACTTACCTTTGTGGACAAAATATAGACCTGCCATCATCAAAATGATGAAAATGGCAAAAGAAGAACAGCAACAGCAAGATTATCAATTATCTGAACATGAATTTACAGATATTGGCGAACGGATAATCTCTCGCTATGCTTTCAACATTGAAATAAAACTGGGAAAAGTTACTAATGATATAAGTAAAACGGCAGTTGCACGGGATTTAGTGAAGGCAATTGAGGGTTCCAATTTTGCCAAAAAACTTATGGAAGATAGCTCCTATAAAATAAACATGGGAAAAGATTTTAACATAAAGGTTAACCTCATTTCGATAGTTAAGGACAATGCGTCCTGAATGCGGAAATCGTTTCAATATTTCTGTTCTTTCAAAAATAGGGTGGCGCACTTTTAAAAAGCGCGCCACCCTATATCATGTTATTTTTTGTTTTTTTCTTGAATAAATAAAAGTGCATCTGCTTTTGCCAATTCTTTGTAGTCTTCCCCTACTTTTGCAACTATTTTTTCTCTTAACTCTAAAGCCTCTTGTGAAGCCCCATTTTCATTATAAACCATTGAAAGATACGTATTTATTTCTTCATTGTCTGTATTTGTGTCCATCATTTGCAAAAGGGTATCTTCTATATCTCTGCCAAATTTGTCATCAAAATAATAGGCTTGCATATCCTCCAAAGAAATAATCCTATCGCCTAATTCCAAAGAACTCAAGACCAAAGGCGAATGGGTTGTAACAATAAACTGCACATTTGGAAAGGCTTTTTTGAGGTTTTGGGCAATATTTTTTTGCCAATTGGGGTGTAAATGCACATCTATTTCATCTATTAACACAACCCCATTTGTCTCTAAGGAATAGAAAATAAATAACATAACAATTTCATTTTGGGGATTTCTTAGTGCCGTAGGCACGAAATATTTATAGAAAATGTAATTCTCCCCCAATTTAT
>JAYUZN010000850.1:0-2941 GCA_043751755.1 Bacteroidota bacterium
TCCGCCGTAAATTGCCTTGTAGATTGCCTTCTTTTCGCCCCCAAGCATTACCCATTCTTTCTCGAATTTGGCATATTTAGCAGGGTCTTTGAGAGTGTCTCTCATTTTGCGCAGATTTGCCTTTACGACCAATAACAACACCAAACGAGCGGGCGCAAAAGCTCCTTTTGAAAATAAGTGCTTCGCATCTTTTACGTCAAATTTGCCATCGCCTTGCGTTACCTTTTTTTTCAGTTCTTGAAAAAACTTTTTCTTTACTTTGGGTTTCGCGGCTTGAGGCTTCGCCTGTGCAGGCTTGCCTTTTGGCTTCTTTCCTAAGCCAGAAAGGTTTTCCATTTCAGCCGCAATATCTTCATCTTCGGGGCTTAAATAAACCGTTCCTAAGCCACTTAGCGTATTCATATTCGTTTCCTCGCCCTCCAGCGTATTCATAGCCCCTTCCCTGTCTTTGTCCCAATTCTCAACGGCAAAGACAAGCATCTTCTTGAAATCCACGCTATTGTAACCGTAAGCCGCAGCAGTCGAAGGGTCTCTTTGCACCATCTCTAAGAGATTTTGCAAAGTAGCTTTTGTAATCGCATGGTTGGCAACGGCTACCGCTCCAAAATTGCCAATCATACCTAATCGAATTGTACTCATATAAGTGTCGTAATCTATGGCATCATGGTAAGGATATTCCTGATTGAACTGCGACAAAACGCCGTCAATGGTCAGATACCTCCCCTGATATGGAATGATAATGTAAATATGTTGCCAGTCCCCTACCCTCCCCTCTGCATCTTTATATTTCGCCACACGTAACTTGTGGGGGATATTCAAATTGCTTAAAATAGAACTAATGAAAATCGTGAAGCAATCGCAGTCGCCTTTGGCATCTGCCCAGCAGCGCGCAGGTTCTCGCAGCAGTTCGTCCCGTTCCCAATGTGCAGGTAAATGCGCACCTACCTCTTCCTCGTCATACGCCAAACAAGTCCAAACAAGCTGATGAATACGGGCTGCAATCTGAAATACGTCCTGTGTTCCGTTAGAAAGCACTTTGGCAATTCCAGCCGTTTGCGCCTTTGTTTCCCGCACAATCTTTTGAATCTGCCCAATGGTAAAATCCAAATTCGCACCCTTACTCACTTCTACATTTATGCCTGTAGGCTTGGGGAAATACCTATCATATTTCTGCCGTTGAGTCCAGTTCACAGTCCTTGCCCCTATTGTTAGTTCCCAATTTTCCATAATTAAATGATTTGTTCAGACATTTCTACCTTTATCCCGTTTGCATAAAGTACTGTTGTCTCCCAAAAAGAAACCCCTGTACCCGCAAGCAAGGCAGGGAAATTAGGCTTTCCACCCGCACCTGTTGGCGATTTTATTTCAGCTAACAAAGCAGGAAAAAAAGTAAGTGGGTTTAGTAAAGTGGCGATTTCAATCATAGACAAGAAGGAAATACTAAAATCGAAATTCAGCAAAGTATCTTTATTGCCTTCTATAGTCGCACCTCCCTTAATATTTGTAGCAGAGTGCGTAAGTTCTATTTTCTTTTCAGGCTTCCCATTTCCGCCCGCCCTTTGCGCATAAATCGTAACAAAGGGTTGCGAAATATTCATGCTTGACTTTGTAGGGTTTACCAACTTTACCTCCAAACTGAAACCAAAACCCGTTTTGCCCAACATGCGAGCGTTATAGAAACGATTTACCCCCACTTTGATATTTTTTTTAATATCAAGCATCTGCATCAATTTCCAAGCACCATACGCACCACCAAGTACCGCCCCCACCAACAGCACACGTTTTAGCCCTGAACCTTGCGGCGCAGGTTTTGTATCAGCTTGCTTGGCGGAGTGATTCTTAAGCGCAGAAACTTCTTTTTCCAATTCAGAAAAACGCTCTTTGTTGGAAAAACCCCAATCCTCTACATTGCCTAATGGTAAATACCGCCCTTGTTTGTCCCGTAGTCTGTGCATATACTTTTTGATTTCGGCGGGAAAGTTCGGAACAAAAAAAATAGCCGTTGGGAATTTTGGAGAAAAATGGGAATCTTGGGACTTTTGGGACTTTTGGAGAAAAATGGGAATTTTGGGAATTTTGGGAAAAATGGGAATTTTGGGACTACTTTAAATACGTGTATAGGTCTGTTTCCTCCATGTCTAAATAAGTAGATAGGTCTTTGAGGGCAATTTTTTGGTGTTTGGATTTTTGGAAAAAATCCTTTATTTCCATATATTTACGATATGCAGCACTTTTGCTGCCTACCAATCCTGGTATCTTGAACAAATCTTTGGGCGACAAAAACAAAACCTTTTTTTCCATAAAAATTCCGATTTAGGGAACAAATATAGGGGTTTTTATTCAGAATCAATCTAACTAAAAAAAGTATTGCCGAATCAAAAATATTCCGTACCTTTGTAGTGATAAATTGCAAACGGCGGAAGTGAATCGGGACCGCCCATGTCCCCACCAGAGCTGAAAGCAACCTCAAGAATTTGAACCGCTTTTTAAGCGGTTTTTTTTGTACCCTAATCAATGTTTAAACATCAATCGCTGCGCCCTCCTTTTTTGCGCGCTACTCCCCTACCCTACCTTCCCCAAATTCTTAGGTGAAAAACATCTCAAATGGGAGAGAAAAAAACATTCTTCAAACGTCCGCAAAAAAGGGATAAAAGCCGTTAGGCTTTTTTCCCTTTTTTGCGCTACCTTTTTTCTATTCTCTTTTATAAATTCTTTAGTCTTCTTTAGCTTCCGTTGCAGGCGCGTTCCAAATCGTTTGCGAATCAGGTGCGAATCTGTTTTAAGGTTTTTAAAAAATCCAACGAAATGGATTTTTTACGATTTTGGAAGTATTTTTCATTTGCTGCTGGGATCACTTGTAAAACGCTCATAATCAACGTATTATGAGCGTTTTTTATGCTTTGTAGCCTTTTTTGTAGCCTTTTTTTTGCATTATTTCGCC